>CAZLVX010000029.1:0-19721 GCA_964562965.1 uncultured Lishizhenia sp. | reverse complement strand
ACTCAAACTGGTTCGGGTATTATGAATGTCACACAATTTAATCAACTGGCTGAAGAAGGGAATTTTATAGTTATGTATCCTAGTGGAATTAATAACGCTTGGAACGCCAATATGAATGTTTCCGTTTCTTCTGCGGATGATATTGGTTATATTGAAACGCTTTTTCAATTTTTTGAATCGAATTTTCACACAATACCAGAACGCAGGTACTTATGTGGATTTTCGAATGGGGCGTTCATGTGTCATAAACTAGCATGCGAATCGAATTTGTGTTATGCTGGAATTGCCTCCGTTTCAGGAACTATGAGTGATACGGTTTATAATAACTGTGATAATCCTACATTTAATACCTCAGTTCTTCATATTCATGGAACTCTGGATGCTGTGGTTCCTTATTCTGGATCTCCTACTACAGGAATTTCTGTCGATCAACTCATTAATAAGTGGTCTAATTTTTTGAATTGTAATTCTCAACCCAATATTTCGGATTTACCAAATGTAAATCTTTTAGATTTATCAACCTGCGAAAAACTGGATTACGATTGTCAGCTTAATGATCTTCAATTAGTAAAAATAACGGGTGGGGGGCATCAATGGCCGGGAATTAACACCTGGAATGGGGGTGTCGGAACAATTAACTTGGATTTTTACTCTCCTTCTTATATTTGGGATTTTTTGAAAACCAAAACTTGTGAAACAACTAACGCTTTAATTGAATATAATTATAACTATTCCATTTATCCGAACCCTTCAACAGGTATCATAAATTTTCCTGAACTTAAACAATTCTTGAAGATAGAGGTCTTTGATCTTTACGGGAAACTTGTTTTCAATATTGTCAATTTTGAGGGTGAGAATATAACTCTACCCTTAAAAAATGGAACCTACAATATTAAAATAACATCCAATTCTAATGAAATAATTTGGAGAAAGGTTTCGATAATTTAGCCTTTTCCTACTTTAATTCCTCCGGGTTTAATTCCACCTCCTGGTTTCGGTGTTACAGAAGGTTTAGTTGCTGGACTTGTTGGGTTTTTAGGCTTTGGAGAAACGTTAACAGGTTTGAAATCAAATTCTTTTGCTGGTTTTGGTCGTTCAATCACTGGGTTTTTGTCTCCTTCGTTGTTGGGATTGGCTATTGGCAGGGCATTTCCGTTCCCTACTTCCTTTCCATCTGCAAAAGCATGTTGATTATTGTTAATTCGAGGCCGTTCGATTTTATTTAATACCGCACCCGTAATTGGATTGCTTGGTGTAGGCATTGGATTTGGTGTAATGTTCAAATGACCAAAATCAAACATGCACCCACCTAATTCATTGTTTGGAATTCCCATATCTAAACAGCGTTGTCGGGCTACTGATTGTTGGTTTGGCGATAAATCTGCTACAGTGTAATGAACACGAGGAAATGACCGATCTGTAAAACTTAATGTGCTTTGTCCGAATCCATAATCAAAAAGTGAAGAAGTTGTAGTAATGCGCCATTCATCTGCAAAATCTTTAGCTAGAAAAGCCAAATATTCTCGTTCGGCATTTTGAGCAACCTGTTGCATGGCTTGATTTCCGAAAGAAGAGAATGCCATGTAAGCTGGCATCGGTCGACTCGAATTTCGTTGATTGAAATCATCGTCAATATTTCCATTGGCATTTCCTAGTAATCCTTCAAATAAACCTTGGTCGCAACGGAATACAGAGACGGACACATTTACGAATACATTATTTCCTAGGCCTCGTTTATCCATCACCACGCGTTCACCCGTTGGCCAATTAATAATATAATTTTTCCCTTCTATTCTAATAACGCCACCTTTTGGCAGGTAATAAGTTCTACCTTGTAATTCGATAGGAGCACCATTCAGCCTAAAGGAACTTGGATTTCCATCAGGTCTTTCGTCACCATAAAAACAAAGTCGATCACCCCCAACGTTCATCGCAATGGCTGAATTCAAAGAAAAATTATCACCTTGAGGTCGTTGTCTACTTTGAATTTCAAATGCATGTTTTTTTGATTTAGCCAAAACAAATTCACCTACCGTTTGAAAGGAGTATGTGGCATTATCAAAAGAAACGAGGTGTGGATCACCGTAGCTTCGGCCATGAATCCAAGAACAAAAACTGTGATTTACCAATAATTGTAATTGATTCCAATTAGCCTGATCTGTTGAGGCAATGTTTGACGCAGAACGATTGAGGGATTCTTGGATGTTTTTTCTTTTGATCTCGGGAACTATCGCGAACATTTCATAAGGGGTAAAATCTTCAGGAAAAGTTCTGTCGGGGATATCTTTATTATTTGCAAACGCTTGTAGTGATGAAGCTAGCCATTCCCCACGAATGGGGTCCCAAGATGTCAATTCTGATCGAATGGGTGCAAAAGCGTCATTAAAACTTGTTTGAGCATTGAAGTTCTCTGAGAGAAAAATGCATAAAGTGAAAATGAAGGTCTTTTTCATATGTATTTAATTTGTTTTTTATCGGTCATATGGAATCGCATAAGAGATTTATTCATCTGTGTTTTTATGGAAAATCCCTTAATGCTTGTTTCATAATTTTTAGGTTAGAGTTCTAGGAACAAAAAACATTCCAAATTATTCGCAAAACTTGTAACCAATCCCTTTTACTGTATTTATTTTATCTTCACCTATTTTTCCTCTTAATTTACGAATGTGAACATCAATGGTACGATCACCAACAATGATATCGGTTCCCCAAACCTTTTCCAAGATAATTTCTCGTTTAAAAACGAAATTTGGTCGTGACATTAATAATGCTAAAAGTTCAAATTCTTTTCTAGGTAATTGAATTTCTTGACCATTTTTTTCAATTAAGTATTTTTCTCTATTGATTTTAAGTTCTTCTGAAATAGGAGGTGTAACAATGGGTTTGAATTCTTTTCTCCTTAAGATCGCTGATATTCTACTCAACAAAACTCTTGGTTTGATTGGTTTAGTGACATAATCGTCACCACCCGCCTCCAAGCCTGCTATTTGACTGTAATCCTCAGATCTTGCTGTTAAAAAACAAATTAAAATATCATTGAGTGAATCGTCAGATTTTAAATTTTCACAAACTTCTATACCATCCATTCCTGGCATCATGACGTCAAGTAAAATTAAATCTGGTTTTTTTAATCTTATTTTCTCAAGACAATCCAAACCGTCTATTGCAATTTGAACACGGTAACCTTCTTTTTCAAGATTATATTTTACCAATTCTCGAATATCGTCGTCGTCGTCTGCTATTAAAATATCGAACATAAAACAAAGTTAGTGAATATATTAAACTAAAAATACGCTTTACAATTTCAAGATTGAAAGGTAAAAAAAATGAAAAAAAATAATAAAACATGTGGATTATTCGTGTAATTATTTATTTTTGCATCGTAGTAGTAGGTTAGGTTGATACTAGGAGCCTTGGATTTTTCCAGGGCTCTTGGTTTTTTTACTAATTTAGTTCAATGGAAATTAAGATTTTACTGGCCGAAGATGATGTTAATCTCGGATTTGTAGTTGCAGATCACCTAAAATCAGAAGGTTTTAAAGTCACACTCTGTAATGATGGTCAAGATGCGTTAAAAAGATTTAATGAGGAAAAATATCACCTTTGTATTTTGGATGTGATGATGCCTAAAAAGGACGGGTTTACATTGGCAAAGGATCTTCGAAAATTAAATTTAGACATTCCCATTTTGTTTCTTACCGCTAAATCTCAACTAGAGGACAAAGCTGAAGGGTATAAGTCTGGCGGAGATGATTATTTAACCAAACCGTTTAGTGTTGAAGAGTTGAGCTTTAGAATAAAAGCTTTGCTTAAACGCGTTCAGATTACAGTTGAAAAACCGGAGGAGAAAATTTTGACCATTGGAAACACAATTTTTGATAGTGAAAACCTAACCTTAACCTTCAAAAATCAAAAGCAGTCGCTGACAAAAAAGGAAGCGCAAATACTGAAATTAATGTTTAAACTTAAGAACCAGGTTATTCCTCGGGAAGTTATTTTAAACGGTGTTTGGGGTCAAGATGATTATTTTGTAGGAAGAAGTTTAGATGTTTTTATAACAAAATTGAGAAAATACCTAAAAGAGGACGAAACCATACAAATTTCTAATCTACACGGGATTGGATTTAAATTTACTGTAAAAGAATAATGTCTTTTATTTTACACATAGAAACGGCTACTAAAATTTGCTCAGTTGCGTTGTCAGAGAATGGCAAATTGGTAAATGAGAAGACTGAGTATGGTGATGGGTATATCCATGGTGAACGTTTGACGTTATTAATTCAAAAAGTGATGTCGGAGAAAAATATAAATTTTTCTTCCTTGGTTGCTATATCTATTTCAATAGGTCCTGGATCATACACGGGATTGAGAATTGGACTTTCAACTGTAAAGGGAATTGCTTTTGCCTTAAATTGTCCAATAATTCCGCTAAATACACTTGAAATCATGGCAAAAAGTATCCGGTATGATGGAAAAATATTTGCCATGCTCGACGCCCGAAGAATGGAAGTTTATGCATACGGAATAAATGAATTGAAAAAGGAAATTTTTTCTCCAGCACCTTTAATATTAGATGCAGAGTCGTTAAGTGAATTTGATCCTTTCTTATGCCTTGGAGACGGCGCGTTTAAGGTTAAAAATATCTGGACTCATCGAAATGTAGAATTTCTAGATGAATTCCAAATTAATGCGAGTTTGCAAGTGGAATTAGCGTTCGAACGTTATAAAAACAAAGATTTTGCGACTGCTTCGACATTGGTGCCCGATTACTTGAAAGAATTTCAGGCTACATCAAGTTAAGCGTTTTTTTGTGAATACTTTCGTTTCCGAAAACGTCGCGAACGATCAAACGAATTTCAATGTATCCTTTGCTTAAGTTATAAGTTGACAGACTTATGGAATTTGTTTTTAAATCGTAATAAACAGGTTTGAATTCATCATTAATGTAAAGTGCATAATAGCCAATTTCAGAATGAAAATCACTGATCACCCATTTTAATGTAGATTTAGAATAAGTTGTATCGTTTTCGGAATAACTAGTTGTTGAGATTTTTGGCGATATAGAATCCCATGCTAATGAAGGAATACCTAATGATTTTGTTTCTGTAATTAACCTTTCTCCTTTATTATAAGATTTACTGTACTTTCCGTCAATTTTAATGTAAGACTGAGAGGGGTTTTGATTGGGTGTTTGAGTTTCGAAAATTGCAGCCTTACTTAAAGGAACCGATGAAGAAAGTAAATTACTTCGTTTAATAGGTTGAATAAGTGTGTATGCGTCAAGATTGTAATCGAAAATTCCATTTTTTTCTTTTAGAACTTTTTTGGGTAAATAGTAAGTTGTACTATCAAATACTACTTTTGTATTGTTATAATTGAAAGGATTTAACCAAAATACGTAAGAATTCGATAGGTTATTTTTATCTGATACAACAATTCGAACGTGTATTTTTTTTGAAGAAAACTCAGATAAAAATTCAGTTGTTTTGTTCAGCTTGTAAATGTTTAAGGGGTTTCCTTCCGAAAAGAATAATTTGTGCCATTTCACTTTTCCTATTTTAAAAGCTTTATAATCACAATAATCATTTACATAACGCGTATGATTAAAAGAAACAGAATCCATAACACATTTGAAAACTAGGGTGCTGTCGAAATAAACTTCTGATTTGTAAAAGTCAAATTTGTTCCCATTTATTTTCATTCTATCTCCACCCTTTACCATAATTCCGATGGATGATGAATTTGAAAACTGGTTTGTTGGCAAAGTTATTAATGGAGTAGTTTCTGCACTTTTAGAACTTTCCAAAAATGGAGGAACAGCAACACCAGTATTCTCAATAACGAATCCTTCTCTTGAAACAGGCACTATTTTGATGGCTTCAATTACTGGAGGAGTTTCATCGATTAATTGAAATCCATGTTCAAGTGGATTTAAGGCAATTTCATTTAGCGTTTCTCTAATTTCAAAATGCAAATGAGGACCTGTGGAACTGCCGGAGTTACCTGAAAAAGCTATTTGTTGACCCTTGATTACAGGCAAAATAAGCGCGTTCAAGTTTGTATCAATTTCATTTTCTTGTCTCTCCACTTGCCATTTAGAAACTAAAGAATCGATATTTCCAAAAAACTTAGAACAATGTGCATAAACCGAAGTGTGACCATTCGGATGGTTGACATACAATACTTTACCATATCCTCCTCGCGAAACACGTATTCTAGAAACATATCCTTCCCTTATTGAGAAAATAGGAACCCCTTCCACACCGTTTGTTCGGAAATCTAAACCCATGTGTAGATGGTTAGGACAAATGTCGCCGAAAAGTGTGCTCAAATTTAATGGTATTGCCAACGGAGAATGTATTTCATCTGAAACAATAGCCTTTTGAGAATGGTAATAAAAAGGTAAAAAGCAAACAATACAAAAGAGTTTACGCATGCACAAAGGTAATCATTGAAAAAAAAATGAAAATAGATTTTCAAAAATGATGTTGGTGTTCCTTTCATTATTAACTTTGTGTAAAGTCTTAATTTATGACTGACAAAACAAAAGAACTGTTTATCGATATACAAAATTTAGCAGAATCTCTGCGTCAAAAACTTTTGGCAATTGAGGTTGAAAAAGCTGAATGGAGTAAAAATAATGAAGAACTTTTGTCGAAACTCTCTGTAAATGAATCTCTGATAGGTGAATTGAGACAGGAAGTGAGTGAACTTAAGTCAGCATTAATTCAGACAGAAACTAACTTGGTCGAGAAAAGCAATGGTGGGAGAGATAAAGACGCCATAGACGAATTAGTGAAGGAAATTGATAATTATATAGAAAAACTGAAAAAATAGCATGAGCAAGATTGCCGTTAAAATTTCTATTGCTGGTAGAACGTATCCTTTAAATGTTTCGGAAGATGAGAAGGATGCCGTTATTCAAGCTGCAGAGGAAATAAATAAGGCTGTCGAATACTTAAGGAAACACTATGCAGTAAACGATGCACAGGATCTTCTCGCTATGTCTTCATTACAATTATTAGCAAAGCAATCCAAATCTGCTTCAAAAACAGAAAATGTTAAAATCGATGACAACGAATTAAACAAAAATCTGGAAGCGTTAAAAGATAACTTGCAGTCCCTTCTCTAAATCCAGCACTTCGAGACCTTAAATAAAAATTAAGGAAAAATGGATGTTATAATTTATGCAGTAATTGGATTATTAGCGGGTGGTGGAGTTACCTTTGTAGCGCAACAATCTTTGTTAAAAACGAAAAGCCAAAAATTAATTAAAGATGCGGAACAAGAAGCAGAACGCATCAAAAAAGAAAAAATGCTTCAGGCAAAGGAGAATTTCTTAAAGCTAAAAGAAGAGCATGAAGCCACAATGAAAGATAGAGAGCGAAAACTCCAGTCTAATGAGGATCGTGCTCGTTCTAAAGAAAAAAACCTCGATCAAAAAATGGAGGAATTGGGAAGAAAGGAAGGGGAGATTAAAAAGATACAATCAGATTTTGATGCAAAGTTTCAAGGATTGGAAATTCGCTTACAAGAAATTGACAAAATTCAACAAAAGAGAGTCGCAGAGTTATCTAAAATAAGCAATCTTTCAGCTGAAGATGCCAAGGCTCAATTGATGGAAGCACTGAAAGATGAAGCGCGCACTGCGGCAATGGCTTCAATTAAAGAAATTACAGAAGAAGCAAAACTTAACGCTAACAGAGAAGCACGAAAGATTGTTATTCAATCCATTCAGCGTGTAGCAACCGAGCAGGCAATTGAAAATGCAGTTTCGGTTTTTAATATTGAATCTGATGAAGTAAAAGGAAGGATAATCGGTAGAGAAGGAAGAAATATTCGAGCATTAGAAGCAGCTACTGGTGTCGAAATAATTGTAGATGATACTCCAGAAGCAATTATTCTCTCATGTTTTGATCCAGTGAGAAGGGAAATTGCGAGACTTTCGTTGCATCAATTGGTAACGGACGGTCGTATACATCCAGCTAGAATTGAAGAAGTCGTTGGAAAAACGAAAAAGCAACTTGATGAAGAAATTGCGGAAACAGGAAGAAGAACGTGCATTGATTTAGGTATACATGGATTACACCCGGAATTGATGCGTATGGTGGGAAGAATGAAATACAGATCTTCATATGGTCAAAACCTATTACAGCACTCACGTGAAGTCGCAAATCTCTGTGCCATCATGGCTGCTGAGCTAGGACTCAACGTTAAATTAGCGAAACGAGCAGGATTACTTCATGATATTGGTAAAGTTCCAGATGAAGAGCCAGAATTACCGCATGCCATCCTAGGAATGAAAATTGCCGAAAAATTTGGTGAAAAAGGAGAGGTGTTGAATGCCATTGGCGCACACCACGACGAAATTGAAATGACAACTTTGATTTCTCCAATTGTACAGGTATGTGATGCCATATCAGGCGCTCGACCTGGCGCAAGAAGAGAAATTGTTGAAGCTTATATTAAGCGAATAAAGGAATTAGAGTCTTTGGCATTGTCATATGAAGGCGTTTCTAGCGCATATGCAATTCAGGCAGGACGTGAATTGCGCGTTTTAGTAGAAGCAGAAAAAGTTACAGATCAAAAATCGGAAGAGCTATCGTTTACAATTTCACAAAGAATACAAACGGAAATGACTTATCCTGGGCAAGTAAAAGTTACCGTTATTCGAGAAAAACGTTCTGTAAACTACGCAAAATAACAACTTTCTTCTATCTTTCTTTGTTAATGCACCTATGAACCATCCTCTTTGTATTGCGGGACCTTGTAGTGCAGAATCATTAGAACAATTAAGAGCTACGGCTTCTCAATTGAGAGAAATATCTTTTGATTACTTTCGAGCTGGAGTTTGGAAACCTAGAACACGTCCGGGAATGTTTGAAGGTCACGGAGAAAAAGCGCTTCCATGGCTTAACGAAATACAACATGAATTTGGCTATAAAGTAGCCACAGAAGTAGCATCGACTCAACATGTGGAATTAGCATTAAAGGCAGGGATTGATGCGTTTTGGATTGGAGCAAGATCAGTTACGAATCCGTTTACAGTTCAAGAAATTGCAGAGTCCTTAAAAGGTGTAGATATTCCAATTTTTATTAAAAACCCTGTAAATCCGGATTTAAAGCTTTGGATTGGTGCGGTAGAACGCATTGAAAATGCTACAAGTGCGACTATTCATGCCATACATCGCGGTTTTTCTGTTTATGAGAAATTACGTTATCGAAATGACCCCAATTGGCAAATTGCTTTAGATTTTAAAATAGAACGACCTGATTTAAAATTAATTTGTGATCCTTCACACATGGGGGGCAGTAGGGAATATCTTTTTGAATTGAGTCAAATTGCGATGGATTTACATTTCGACGGACTTCATGTTGAGGTACATCATGAACCATCTGTGGCCTGGACAGATGCAGAGCAACAAGTAAATGGAATTCAATTACAACAACTACTTTCTGCTATTCGTTTCAAGGATCGTAATGATAATACAACTGAACAGATTTTGGAGTTAAGACAAGAGATTGATATCTTGGATGAAAAAGTTCTCAGCATTTTAATGGAACGAATGAAAATTGCTCAAAAGATTGGTCTTATAAAGTCGTCCCAAAATTCAACCATTTATCAAGCAAAGCGTTGGGTTGATCTAAAAAAGAGGAATATTGAAAATGCCAATAAATTAGGACTTTCTGAAGAAATAGTTGTTCAGCTTTTAAAATTAATACATCAAGAGGCAATACGGATTCAAGCGTCCTATGCTCAAGAAGGAGATTCAAATGAAATTACTGCCGGTAAATTCAGTTAGAGGAAAACTGCATATTCCTTGTTCAAAGAGTGAGGCTCAAAGGGCACTTATCATAGCTGCCTTGAATCGAAAACCAATTAAAATCTTAATGGAGGAACCCTCTGAGGATGTTCTTTCTATGGTTAATGCATTGAAATCAATAGATTTTGAAATTAAAACCGACAAATTTGGTGTTACTTTTAGTTCCTTTCCTCCAAGAAGAAAAACAATTCATTTGAATGTTAATGAATCAGGTTTTGCATTTAGGAGTTTGGCTTTTGCTGCCTTACACTGGGCAGATTCCGTAATACTCTCAGGAGAAAAGAGCTTGTTAAAACGAGATTTTAGCGAATTGAAAGAGCATTTGAAAATTTTAGGGATAAAAGTTGAGTCATTAGAAGACAACAAAATTCTAGTTTCAGGAAAATTAAGTCCAGGGAAATATTTTTTGAATGGAAATGAAAGTTCCCAGAGTATTTCCGGAATTTTCATGGCGCTGTCCTTTTTTGAGCAGCAATCAGAAATCATAATTGAAAATGTTGTTAGTTTTCCTTATTTCTCGCTTACAATTGAAATGTTAAGCCAATTTTGGTGCAACATAAATTGTAATGGAAAGTCTTACCTTATTCAAAAAGAGAAAATATTTTCTGATCCAGTTTTTCAAGTACAAGGAGATTGGAGTAGTGCCGTTGTTTGGTTTGCTGCTGCCGCTTTGAAAGGAGAACTTACAATTAACGGTTTAAAAGTAACCTCACAACAGCCTGATAAAATTATTCTTGATGTTCTTCAGCAAAGCGGTGCTGACCTCACTATTAAAGAAAACGAGATCACGATTAAACAACGAAAACAATTACTAGGTCCAGTTCAATTAGATTTATTGAATTGCCCTGATTTATTTCCAGTTCTAGCGGTGTTCTCATGCGGAATAACAGGGGAGTCAACTTTTTATTCCACAGACCGTTTAAAAAATAAAGAGTCAAATAGATTGGATTCAGTATTGGAAATGTTGGATGTTTTCGGGGTGGCATACCATCTTAATAGAGCCACACTCACCATCTTTGGAAAAGGTAAAATTAACGGCGGAACTATCAATACGTATGGAGATCATCGAATGATTATGGCAGCTGCCCTTGCGAGTTGTATTGCAGAAACACCAATACATATAGATGGAGAATCAGCCGTTCGAAAGTCGTACCCAACCTTTTTTGAACATTGGAATAACTTTACTTTTTAACTTGAACTTTTTGTCTTTGCTTTGTACTGTTTTAAACTGTATGCAATTACGTCGAGGTTGATAAACTTAAGTCTGGTTTTAATTTCATCCTTTTCTTCTTCTGACAGAGTTTTACTTTGTAAGAGTTGCTCAAGATAAAAGCTAACTTTTTCAGCATCTCGAGGTTTTACAAAAATATCGTAGGTGGAGGCAATGCTTTGAAGAACCAAATCGCGGTCTTTGAAGTCGGGGAAACGTTGCATTAATGTATCGCCATAGGCAATGGATTCTTTGTAGGCTTTCATTTCGCCATATTTCATGTGTAATTTAAAAAGACAAGGTGCCGTTTCAGGTGCTTTCGGAAAATTATTCACAACGTCCTTAAGGCGATTTATTAAATCTAGAAAAACAAACGATCCTATCCTTTTAGACGGATTTTTTGAAACTTCAGATGTTATTGAATCCTCTAGTTGTTTTACTCTCGAAAGAAGATAGGGTAAATCTTTTGCCGATGTAACAGAAGTTTCTTGTTCTTGTTTTTCATCTGTAGCGTTTGTGTCATTTGTGTTTTCACACGAAAACAGGCCAGTGATGACAAGGAAAAAAATTAGCTTTTTCATTTATTTTTTATTGGGAAATTTCATTCTGTAATCTATTGTAATCTGACCGGAAGAAATGTTCAACAATCTCTTTTGTAATAATTTCTTTTTGAGTGGATTTAAGTGATCTGTAAAAAGAATTCCCTCAATGTGATCGTATTCATGTTGGATGATTCTAGCAGCATAGCCTTCATAAGTCTCTTCGTGAAAACTCCAATTTTCATCATAATAGGAGATACGCAATTTTTCATGACGCGAAACATTTTCTCTTATTTTAGGAATGCTCAAACACCCTTCTTGAAAAGACCATTTCGGTCCACTTTCGTCTTCGATAATTGGATTAATGAACACTTTTTTGAATGATTCAATTCCTGCAGCCTTGGGATCTGGTTCTTCACCTTCTTCGTCAGCAAATGGAGCTCCATCCACAATGAATAGACGTATACTTTTTCCAATTTGTGGTGCCGCAAGTCCTACTCCTTTTGCTTGATACATAGTTTCAAACATGTTGGCGATCAATTCTTTTAATTCAGGGTAGGATTCGTCAATTTCTTCCGCTTCCATTTTTAATACAGGGTCACCGTATGCAACTATTGGTAATATCATGAGATTTGTTCGAAGTACAAAAATAGTTAAAGTATAGGTTATGATTTTTTTCCGTTTAAAAAATCTTGCAAAATAACCGTGGCACTAATCTGATCAACCAGTCCTTTATCTTTTTTTTGTTTATTAGTTCCGATTTTTGAAATAGTTTGTGCTGCGATCTTACTGGTAAACCTCTCGTCTTGCAAAAATACCTTGGCAGTTATAAAGTTCTTTTCTAATGCCTCTTTTAGTAATAGTACGTTTTGGGTAATATGAGATTCACCGCCATTTAATTTTGAAGGAAATCCCAAAACAATTTCCGTAATACCGTGCTTTTGAATTAGTGTACTTAAGTATTCCATTAAATTACTAGAATCTACTGTAGTTAGGGGAGAAGCGATAATTTGGTTGGTATCAGAAATTGCTATTCCCGTTCTCTTTAATCCAAAATCGATTCCAATTATTTCCGGCATAGACCAAAATTACGACAAACAGTTTAAGTATGTTCAAAATTCTAAGCTTTCAACTCCTTGAATTTTTAAAATTAATAGTGAAGTATAAAGTTTTATCTTTGCGAACTATGTTAAGATTACGATACTTTTTAAAGATTTTCTCTGTGATTTCTTTTTCAGCTTTGATCTTTCAATCGTGTAAAGAAAAGGAATCAAGTAATGAATCCGATCCTCCGAAATCACCTTTGAAAACAGTTGAAGCGAATTTTCCACAAGAGGAAATGTTTGCAGAACTTATTAAGGAAATAGATAGCTCGAAAGAATTAACGAGCGGACCCACTTTGCATTACCTAAGTAATGACGAGTCACATACTAGCGCATTAGTCTTTTTTGATTCTGAAAAATCAATTAAAAAAGTCATCGTACAAGATGTAAGAAAAGATGGTTCATCTGAGTTGTGTTCTTATTATTTTAGAGGAGGAGGTTTGTTTTATTGGGTATCAGAAGAAACCAAAACGAATGGTGATGCGTTTGAATTTTCAATAACTAAATCTTATCTCGACTCAGCAGAGCAGGTGGTTTATTCATGTGGAAAAACTCATGTTGAATACGATTCACTTGAATTTATGCCTTTCTCTGCGATTGAAAAAATGACAAAAGACAAATCACGAGTAATTCAATTGGTAAATCAGCAAGGGCCATTTGAGACCTTATTTCGCGGATTCAGTGATTTTAATGGAATTAAATTCATGGTTGTGGGAACGGATGAATTTACCTCTACTCTTGAAATAGATGAAAATTCTAAAGGAGATGTCTCGAAACTTCTTAAAAGCCCTAACGCTTTCATGGGCAAGAAGTTAAACGTTTCGTTCACTAATTACACGAAAGAAGATAATATTGAGTACCAACGATTGTTGAAGGTGACAATTCGAAAATAAAAGAACATTTTTCATTAACAATCGTTATTAACTACATAAAAAACTATGAAAAAACTCTTTTTACTAGCGTTACTTATCTTGTCAACCGGATTGGCACAAGCACAGCAGATGAAAGTAACTGGTGCAGTATATGATACTTCAGGCACTAAACCATTGGCGAATGCAGGAATATTAGCTGTAAGAATGAAGGATTCCGTCTTGATAAAATACACAAGAACCAACACCCAAGGTCAATTTAACCTCACTGGTTTTCTAGTCGATACCTTTACTCTTTATGTTGAGCATCCTGAATTTGATACCAAGAGTTTCTTCATTTTTGGAAGTAAGAGCAATAACGAAATTGATATACCAAAAATTGCTCTTAGTGGAAAGTCAAAGCAGTTGAAAGAGGTGATTGTCTATGCAAATAAAAATCCAATTTATTTTAAAGGTGACACACTTGTTTATATTGCCGATTCTTTTAAGGTCAATGAAAATGCGGTTGTTGAGGACTTATTAAAAAAATTACCGGGAATAAAAGTAGATGAAAACGGGACCATCACATCTCAAGGTAAGCAAATTAGTCAGGTGTTAGTGGACGGAGATGAATTTTTTGGATCTGACCCAACAATAGCAACTCGAAATCTAGGAGCGAAAGGCGTTGAGTCTGTTCAAGTTTACGAAAAAGAAAGAGAAAATGCGAAAGCTGGGGAAGATGATAAAATTCAAGTTTTGGATTTAAAATTAAAAGAGAATGCTAAAAAGGGTTATTTCGGGAAATTATCAGCAGCATCAGATTTCGGTTTATTAGAAGAAATTCCATTTTACGAAACAGAAGTTTTGGCAAACAAATTCCAAGGTAAACAAAAGATATCAGTTTTCTTGTTAGGTTCAAATACTCCAAAATCTAATTTCAAATGGGGAGATATGAACAAATTTGGATTAGATAATGAACGGAACAATTCAGGAATGTCAAATTGGAACCAAGGAAACACGAATAATACGAGTGGAATACCTAGAACCATAAAAGCAGGTATTTATTATTCGGATAAAATAGGTAAAACGGGCAAAATTGGCTTCAATTATGCATACTATGATACACGATTGGATGCAGCTGGTTCAAGTTTCTCTCAGTATTTTCTACCTGACACAACCTTTTTCACGAAGGATTCTTCAAATAATAAATCTACTAATACGTCACATCGTATAAATATGAATTTTTCGATGAATTTAGATTCATTGACGTTTATTGAATTAAAACCTAATGTTAATTTCGATGCAGCCACTGCCGACAATTTAAGTATTTCTGAATTCATAGATAGTTTGCAAACTAGATCATTAAGGACCGATATACAAAACATTAATATTTCTTCAGGAATCACAAGCAATTCAGAAGCTTTACTAAGAAGAAGGTTTAAACGTCCGAAACGAGAATTGGAATTAAAATATATATTGAATTACAGTAAAAATAATACAACAGGTCAGTTATTGAATCAGGCACAATACGATTTTGCCGGTAGTTTAGATACTACGTTCCGTCAAGATAAAACCAATGACAATGGATCAACCAATCATTACACTATTCTAACATTCACAGAACCCATTACCAAGAGGATTAAAATTCAAACGGAATATTTATATGAGTTCGGCAATCAATTACAGGATAAAAGAACCTATGACTTCGATATTAATACCGGATTGTACTCCTTGGAAAACACCATTTTCTCCAATAATTTCGACAACATTCGACAACAACATCGTGGTACTATTGTTGGAATTTATGAGGACAGAAAACATACATTGACTGGGGGAATTGGGTTTAGGAATATTGACATAGACAATAGAAATCTCATTACAGACTCAATAACTCCGCAGAACATAAGCAATTACCTGCCGCAATTTAGTTATCAATTCAAACCTAGTATTAGCAAGCGTTTTAGTTTATTTTACACTACTAATTCGCAACAACCAAGTATTAATGATTTACAACCTGTGCCAGATAATTCTAATCCGAATAGAATTCAAGAAGGGAATCCTGATTTAAAACCAAACTATGTCCATAATGTACGAATTAATTTCAATACATGGTCGGCATTAACGGGACGTTATATTTGGAGTGGTTTTACGGGGTCCCTTACCAATAATGCTTTTGCCAATTCTACTAGTTTTGACCCGTATGGAAGAACGATTTCGAGAACTAAAAATGTAAATGGAAATATATTTTCTAATTTGTTTGCTGGATTTGGATTGCCATTATTCAATAGAAAGTTTGAAATCAATCCGAATTTGAATGCATCCTACATGCGTTACACGAACTTTGTAAACAATGAAGAAAACATCACACACAACCGCAGTATTTCAGCAGGCACGGAATTCGAATTAAAACTTGATTCCTTGCAGATTACCGTTGGAGGGGATTATAGTTATACCAGTCCAATAAGTTCACTTGCTTCAGTATCGAATACTCCTTTTATGATGCAAACTTACAAAGCAGATATTGAATGGCAATTACCAGCGCATTTTAAGTTTAAGGCTGATGTAAAATATGTCATTAACTCCAATAGGGCAGTTGGATTTAATAGAAATATTTTTGTTGTCAATACGGAAATAAGCCGCTCATTCCTCAAAACAGAAAATTTGATAATTACAATATCTGGTAATGATTTGTTAAATCAAAATTTAAATCTTCAGCGGCAAATTAACGGAAATGTTGTTACAGATAATTACACGAAAATTATTTCACGCTACTTTCTTTTGCGTTTGACGTATAAATTTAACAGCAATAAAACGAGAGAAGATGAGTGGAAAGGTTGGCATTAATTCTAAAAATGATTTCATGAAATTACTTGTAGGAATAGTTATGTTTTGTGTTTATAGTCCACTTTTGGCTCAGCATCAAACGTATGGTAAAATCACCTTTGAACGTAGAACCAATTTAGAGAAGAGGTATACGGATCAACGCATGAAGCGCATGATCAATGAAAGCAATAAAATAAGAAATGAGGCATTCACTTTTTATTTTAACGACACCGCTTCTGCCTTTATTCCGATTCAGGAGAATAGTCCTAGCGAGGTGAGTTGGATGACTTCAAAAAATGCCTATTATCAAAACCTGAATGCGAATAACCAATTAACCGTACTATCTCTTTTTGGGCAGTTTTTATACATTAAAGATAGTTTACCTCAGCGAAATTGGAAAATCACTGAAAACACAAGAAACATTGCAGGATACGATTGTCGAAAAGCAATATATCAGAAAAACGATAGCACCCGGATTTATGCTTGGTATTCGACAAGTATCGTTCCGTCCGTTGGGCCTGAAGGATTTTGTGGTTTACCCGGTACAATTTTAGGTGTTGCTACGGAAGATGGGGGAATTATTTACTTTGCTAAAAAAGTGGAATTTATACAGCCGAAACCGGAGGAATTACAGGGGAATATTGGTAAAAACAAAGCGATTACGATAAAGGAATTAAAAGCAGATATTGAAAAAAAATACGGTAGCCAACCGTGGGGTAGACGAATGTTTGATGACCTTTTCCGTTGGTTATAAACCAAATCCTTTATCATTTTAAGGAATTTATTACCTTTGTCGCTTGATTCAACAAACCTGACTACATGTGGCAGTGGATTGCTAATATAATTCTTAGAAATCGCTTTATTATCCTTGGCGCCATCACGTTGATTACTGTTTTTCTCGGTTATCATGCGTTTACCTCATTGAATTTAGATAATAAGTATGGTTTAGCTTTGCCAAAGGACTCTCCTACAACCGAAAACTACAAGAAATTCAAGGAAATGTTTGGTGAGGATGGTGGAACACTCATCATTGCTTTAGAGTCGGATTCATTGTATACTCCAGGAAACTTGAAATTGTGGAGAGACATGGGTTCCGAAATTTTAGCCAAATCGCTTGGTGTAAATTCTGTAATTTCAGAGGCTACATTGGTTACTTTAAAAAATGATAAAGTACAACGCCAATTCGAATACCCGCCAACACCCATTGTTACTGAGGACAAACTAAAAACACGTGAGGGTGTTAAGAAAATTCGAGACGAAATTAGAAACAATCCATTTTTCAAGGATATTCTCTACAACAAAAAAGAGAATGTTTCCCTAATGCTTATTGGTCTTGAAGAAGAATATTTAACCGATAAAGACAGTTGCAAATTAGTTCTCGATATAGAACAGATTGCTAAGCGTTATGAGTCAAAACTTGGTAAAATGCATTTTTCCGGTTTACCTTATATACGAGTTGTTATTGCCAAAAGAATTCAGGGTGAAATGTACCTTTTCATTGGATTTTCCATTTTAGTGACATCCATTCTCTTGTACATATTTTTTAGGTCTTTTAGGGTAGTAGGTATTTGTTTAACCGTGGTTGGAATTGCCGTTATTTGGGCAATGGGAAGTATAGGATTCATTGGTTGGAAATTATCTTTTCTAATGGCCTTGATTCCACCGCTAATGATTGTTATCGGAATACCTAATTGTATTTTCTTGATGACAAAATTTCATCAAGAAGTAAAAGAACATGGCAACAAAACAAAAGCACTCTCTCAGGTAATTCAAAAAATTGGAACGGCAACATTTCTTACAAATTTCACTACCGCAATAGGTTTTTTAACTTTTGCTTTCACGAATTCTGAGAAACTTATTGAATTTGGTCTTGCGGCAAGCATGAATATCATGATGGTATTTATACTCTCTTTGTGTATTTTACCAATACTTTCTTCTTTTTTCAAACCGCCAAAAACAAGACATTTAAAACATTTAGATAGAAAGTTTGCTACCGGAATGATAAACTTCATTCTTTTCATTACTCAAAAGAAAAGAACGGTAATATACCTAGTTACAATTGCTATAGTCGCTATAAGTGTTTATGGTATGTCAAAAATTATTGCCACGGGAAATCTAACAGGAGATTTGCCACAAAGTGATAATATTTTGCAGGACGTGAAATTTTTGGAATCAAATTTTGGTGGGTCAATTCCATTTGAGATTATGATTCATTATCCGAATAAATCCTGGTGGAAGAGAGAGACGCTCGACAAAATTGACAATGTACAATCTGCTCTATCTAGAGATACCATGTTCTCAAAATCGGTTTCGGCAGTTGACATTATTAAGTGGATTAACATGTGTTACTACGATAATGATTCAACGGAATATAAATTATACAATAGTCGAAACAAGCTTGTTCAGCGTGATTTATTACGATACATTAAAGATTTCAGTAAGCGATCTGATAACGGGAAATACTCCATAAAAGAATTGATAGACACCAATAATCGTGTGATACGTATTCGTTGTCAAATACAAGACATTGGTTCGTATGAAGTTTCAGATAAGGTTAACCAAGTTAAAGATACGATCGAACGAATTTTGAATCCCGATCGTCAACAATTGGAAAATTATTACAGTCAAATTAGCAATAATGCCAACTACATAGATAGTTTTTACGCCTATTATCCCGGAGTATACAACAATTTTCGTGATTTATATTTTGGAGAAAAAGACGAGCTTAAATTAAAATTTGAAGAAGACCCTGAATTTGCGAGACAAGTAGTTCGTAAACCGGATTTTCAGGAAAAACTTCGAGCCGCGATAAACCAAGAATACTTCACCTTCGACATAACTGGAACCTCAGTTGTGGCGTCGGAGGGAACGAAGTATTTGGTAAATAATTTGATTTCGAGTATAATTTTTGCTGTAGCCTCCATTGCTGTTTTAATGGCCATACTTTTCAGATCATGGCGAATGGTAGTCATTTCTATGATTCCAAATTTGGTGCCTTTGTTTATTACGGGAGGAGTTATGGGCTTCTTGGGAATTCCATTAAAGCCTTCAACATTATTAGTTTTTAGTATTGCATTTGGTATATCAGTAGACGATACAATTCATTACTTAGCCAAATACCGTCAAGAGTTAAAACAACAGAAATGGGACCCTAAAGAATGCGTTCTCATGGCTATTCGTGAATCTGGATTGGGTATGTTCTACACTTCTATTGTATTGTTTTTTGGATTTTCGGTGTTTACATTTTCACAATTTGGCGGTACTCAAGCGCTGGGATACTTGATTTCTTTGACACTCATTTCAGCGATGGTATGTAATCTAGTCATATTGCCTTCACTTTTGCTAACACTTAATAAATGGATAACAACAAAGTC
>CAZLVX010000028.1:19427-20370 GCA_964562965.1 uncultured Lishizhenia sp. | reverse complement strand
TTCCAGCCTTTCCAATTTGCATTCTCAATGCTTTATCTTTCAGAAGAAGAGCGAGATGTTCTTTCCATTCTTCTGCAGTCTTAAGTAAATAACCATTTTGAGCATGTTCAATAATTTGGTTGTTCACACCGACAGGTGACATGAGTGCTGGTATTCCTAAAGCCATGTACTGAAGACCCTTAAATCCGCATTTACCTTCTGCCCAAATATCGTTTTCTAATGGCATGACTCCAATAGATATTTTAGACAAATCTTGGATTTCAGTATCTTTTTTCCATTTCAAAAATTTCAAGGAGTTGAGATGATAGGTTGGCGCTTCGTTAGAAATGATTAGAAAATCAAAGGCGTAGGTCTTCTCTAATTCTTTGATTACAGGAACGAGAAAATCAAGATACCTCATGGTCGTGTGGGTGCCTGTCCAACCAATTACAACACGTTCTTGGTCATAGTCGGTAGATAAATTATGATGATGGATGGTATCGATAGTGGTCGGAATAATTTCAACGTTTTTATTGAATTGCGCAGCATATTTTGCCAAATAATCATTTCCTGCACTTACTTTGTAGGCCCATTTCATACAGTAATTTACCTTCCAATAGGCTTTTAATCTATGAAATTTAGCATTTGTTTCACTATAGTTCGCAAGCCAAATCGCATCATCAAAGTCATATATAATTTTTTTTCTCCAAATTTTTGCAATAATCCATTCAAAAATAGGTGGGCCAATATGAGCTGCTTCACGATGAATAAAAACAAAATCGTATTTTCCTAACTGAAACATCAGAAGCCATCGTTTCAAAAAGCTTATGAAAACACTCATTATTTTTTGAGGGGTTTTTCCCGAGGCATACAAGGATTTCCAAGCCTTTTGAGATAGAAAAGGTTTGAAGTCATAAGAAATTCCTTCATTCGTCAAATATGTCAGATACTGCTCAAAACGAAA
>CAZLVX010000028.1:0-19417 GCA_964562965.1 uncultured Lishizhenia sp. | reverse complement strand
TACTCACTGACTGAAATAAGTTTAGAATAAACAGTTTGGTAACGCGCTACTCCTTGATCAAGGCTGTAAAACTCCTTTGCGCCATTTTGACAATTTGATTTATTAAAATTTGGAAAAAGAAGGTCTATACTTTCAAAGTCACCTGTTTCAAAGTTGCTTATTGCATAACCCGCTTGATAATCGTTCACTACTTTTGCAGTGTCACCAACTCCTGCATTGCATATTATTGGGATTCCCATAGCCATAAGTTCTCCCTGTTTCGTTGGGGAAGAGGCTTTTTTTGAAAAAGTTGGCTTAATGAAAAAAATTGATGCCGAAAATAAGGAAATACACGTAGCAACTTCTTTATGTAGAACAGATATCACACGGATAGACTTTTCTTCGATTCCTAATTCGATAGCCTTTGATAAAATCGTGGATGGACTCTCTCCGGTTACGAACAGAAATATAGAATTAGGTTTTTGAGATAATTGATAACGAAAATAACCTAGCATTTCGTCTAACATGTACCAAGTGCCAATTGACCCGACATAGCCCAGAACAAAATCTGTTGGTGATATAGTCAATTCTTCCGCGTAAGATTCTCTTTTTTTTGTGTCAACTTGATTCGGATCAAAAAGCGTTAAGTCCGCACAACATGGAATTACTTCAATTTTATCATTCAAATGTTCAAGACCGTTCCATGAAATAATCTCCTCTTTGCCAGCATAGGTTAGTGAAATCACATGGTCAGCCTCTAAAAAGAATTTGCGTTCTTTTCTTTTGAAAAAGCTATAAACAAGTTTGAAAATTGGATTTTTTAAATTCCAAATCTTTCCATCCACACGTTCATCAGCCCAAAAACCACGCATATCGAACAAAAACTTGGTTTTAAATTTCTTTTTCATGGCTAAGCCAACCATTGCAGATAAATAACTTCGACAATGAACGATTGAAAAATGGTACGTTTTATTTAGTTTGAATGTAAGTTGTCTCATTCTCCAAACATCGTAAAGTGTAGAAAGAAGTGGCGGTTTTTTAGTATAAATCCTAGGATGCCATGTTATGTCGTTTTCATCGCAAAGCACTTGAATTTCATCCTTGAATTTCGCAAATCGGTCTGGCTTTTCAAAACTAATCAAGTGAAAACGATACCCTTTTTTTGAAAGTCCAATTATGTAAGGGAGTACTTGTGACTGACCCAAGGGATCTGTCATTCCATCATATGATAAGTAAAGTACATTACAAGACATCTAAAACAAAGATACAAACTTAAAAATAGGCGGTATAACCAAAGTGAATTTTCGTTTCTCTAAAATCAAATGAATTTTGATTGAATTTCCCCAAAGCTCCTACGAGTGCAAAGGTTCCTAGCTTAGTCCCGTATGCAAAACCAACACCAACGCCAAGCGGAAAAGAAATATTGGTATTTAGCGTTTTATCCTGCATGAATCCTTGATCAGCAAAAAGAAATGCGTAAGACAGTTGATCTACCAAGAATCGGTATTCTAAAGTGCTTATAATTTTTGTTGTTGCAAAAATTTGTTCTTCGTTGAATCCTCGAATAGAATTCAAACCACCTGTTCTAATTCTTTCATTACTGTATAGACTGTCCGCATAATAGTGCTCTGCTTGAATTCCAAATTTTAAAACATGCCTTTTATAAATGGGTTGATAGCTTTCAACTTCACCTTGAAATTTATAAACTGTAGCATAAAATTTATGTGTAGGAGTCTCAGAAAATCGATTTCCCACAGCCACATTCCCCAAAAAGGAAATACCTTTTCGCGGATTATACAGGTTGTCCAAACTCTTTATGTTGAATTCAGCACCAAAAAAGTGAGTTTGAATTTTAGCATTACTCGGAAATAATGGATTGACGGTTGAACCGAGTATGTTGGAATTAAGTAATTGATAGATACCTTTTAGAAGTGCACCATTTGGCAAGGTATATTGAATTGCTAAATTTCCCTTGAGTTCTAAAAAAGTGGTGTCGCGTTTATAAAGTTGTAGTTTTCCATCTGCTCCAAAGGAACTTTGAAACAAAAAGGGAATTGCACACCTAGCATTAAGATGACTTGTGCCGGCTTGAACACTTCTCCAATTGATATCGAGTAATTCAGCACGTTTTAAAACATTGGTCAGTTTCAGTTGCAACTCTCCGGTTAAACCTACGCGTTGACTAACAGGATTTGGTTGTAAGCCTATTGCCCCTTGTAAGGAACTCATCTTTTTAAATCGCAGATATGTGAAGAGCTCGGCTCCTTCCGAAGAAAAAAGAATTTCAGACGGTTTTATTATTTCTAGGTAATTGAATTGACTAAGTCGCTTTGTTAAATTGATAATTTTTGATTCTTGGTAATATTCTCCTTTTTTTATGCCAGTCAGGTTTTCTAACATACGCGGTGAAATTGACGAATCTGTTTTTACATGTAAAACTGTCCATTTCACATATGGACCTGGAATTTCAAGTGCTCGTGCGCTTAATGAATGGTCGCTTATTAACAAGGAATCTAATTGAATGGAGTAGAAAGGGAAACCTGAATTGCTAAACTTTAAAAACTTTTTCTTGAGAAACTGAGCATATTCTTTAGGTTGAATTACGTCACTTTTGCCATTTGAGTTTTTAATTACTAAAGTTGAAAATTTATTTCCTAAACAAATTCCGTAGTTAGTTTCATTGATTTCATAAAGTTCTGTAAGAAGATAACCCTTGGAAATAAATTTGTTTTTTAAAGAGGTTAAGGTCTTTATTTTTTTTTCTGGATATGTTTTTAAAGCGTATTTCTTTGAATTTGTTGAGTCAATTACATTTATACGGATTGTATTTTTTTGAGCAAACGAAAGCGTTTCCGTTATAATCAAAATCAATGCTAACAAGAAAAAAAGTATTTTTTTCATCTTCTTAAGAACGAAATTACAACGAATAAATTTGCTTTTTCGAATTATTAGTGTAACTTTAGAAAGCTATAACACGTTAAACTCTCTCGAACAACAAAAACAAATGCTATGAAAACAAAAATTTCCCTTTTACTCGGACTTTCTCTTTTGGTGGTAATTTTAGCATCATGCGGTGGAGGAAGAAAGATTTCATGTCCAGCTTACAGCAGCACAAACATGGAAAATTCAGACTTGGCGTCTAAATAAAATAAAGAAATCAAATTACCAGTTGTTGCGCTGAATGTGATAAGCCATTTGTGCTTGCATATTCAGCGCTTCTTTTTTTGCCGCTTCTGCAAAATCTTCGCCCTTACTTGCATAGAGAATAGCGCGAGATGAATTTACAAGCAAACCACACGAAGCATTACTTCCGTATTGAACAACCTCCTCTAAAGATCCGCCTTGAGCTCCAACGCCGGGAACTAAAAAGAAATGGTTTGGTGCTAATTTTCTAACAGAGGCAATTTCTGCCGATCGAGTTGCGCCAACAACATACATGATATTTTCACTCGTTCCCCATTCTTTTGATTTTCGAAGAACTTCCTCAAAAAGTCTTCCGTTTAAAGTGTCCAGCTGTTGAAAGTCTCCCGAGCCTTCATTCGAAGTTAAAGCGAGTAATATTACCCATTTCCCTTCGAAATTAAGAAAAGGAACCACAGAATCAGAACCCATATAGGGCGCCACAGTCACAGCATCGCAAGTTAACGTTTCAAAAAAAGTTTTCGCATAATACGTGGAAGTATTGCCGATATCTCCTCGTTTGGCATCCGCAATGACAAAACAATTTTTAGGAATGTAATTTATCGTTTTTTCAAGAGCTTTCCATCCTGCTATCCCCAAGCATTCATAAAATGCTGTATTTGGTTTGTAAGCAACACAATAAGGATGAGTAGCATCAATAATAGCCTTGTTGAATTCAAAAATTGGATCCTCCGAATCAAGCAGATGAGGTGGTATTTTTGATAAATCTGGGTCTAAACCGACACATAAAAAGGACTGTTTTAGTCGAATTTGATTTATTAATTCTTCTCTCGTCATGCCTCTTGTCCCTTTAATTTTTCTGCATTTTCTGCCATTTTTAATGCGTCAATCATTTCTTGAACATCACCGTTCATGAAAGAACTTAAATTATATATGGTTTTATTAATTCTATGATCTGTAATTCTACCTTGGGGATAGTTGTATGTCCTGATTTTTGCGGATCGATCACCTGTAGAGACTAAAGTTTTTCTTTGTGCAGCACGCTCATTATGAATTCTATCCAACTCTTGTTGATACAAACGAGATCGTAAAACCGAAATAGCCTTTTCTAAATTCTTGTGTTGTGATCTGCCGTCTTGACATTCTACTACTAATCCAGAAGGAATATGTGTTAAACGAATTGCTGACTCCGTTTTATTAATATGTTGTCCTCCAGCACCACTTGCTCGAAAAGTATCTTTGCGAACATCATTCATATCTAATTCAAAATCGACTTCTTCTGCTTCTGGTAGCACTGCCACTGTAATGGCAGAAGTGTGAACTCTTCCTTGTGATTCTGTTTCAGGAACTCGTTGAACCCTATGCACTCCTGATTCAAATTTTAACATCCCGTAAATTCCTGTTCCTGATATTTCCATTGAAATTTCTTTGAAGCCTTTGACAGATCCTTCAGATGAATTAAGAATATCGTATTGCCATCCCATTTCCTTGAAATACATGGTATACATCCGAAAAATATCTTCAACAAATATACATGCTTCGTCACCGCCTGTTCCAGCTCTAAGTTCTAAAATTGCATTTTTATCGTCTTCAGGATCTTTAGGAATGAGCATCATTTTGATCTCTTCTTCCATTATGGGACGCTGATGTTCTAATTCATCAATTTCCATTTTTGCCATGTCTCGCATTTCTGGGTCTGTTTCAACCTCTAATAGATCTTTAGCTGATTGAAGATTTCCGAGAAGGTTTTTGTACGATTTATATACAGCGTCAAGTTCCTCTAATTCTCTGTATTCTTTGTTTAATTTAACAAAACGATCCATATTCGAAATAATATCAGGGTCAGTAATCATTTTACCTACCTCGACAAATCTGAAATGAATAGCTTCTAATTTTGACAATAAATCTGACATGCCGCAAAGGTAAACTTTTTAAATGTATTGCGGTCAATACGATTTTTAAAACATAAAAAAAGGGTTACCATCAGTAACCCTATATTTTTATCGAAAATCAAATGTTAATGATTCGCCAGGTAATCTGCAACGCCATCAAATGACGGTTTCATAGCGGCGTCTCCTTTGTGCCAGTTTGCTGGACAAACTTCTCCATTTTCCTCAAAATATTGTAGAGCATCTACCATTCTTAGTGCTTCGTCTACGTTTCTCCCTAGAGGGAAAAAGTTGATAAGTTGATGCATGACAATTCCCTCTTTGTTGATCAAATACAAACCTCTATACGCTATCATTGGTCCAGAAGCCGTTAAGTTCCCGTCCATGTCGTATTCGTATTCACCAGCTAAAACTCCAAAAGCTTCAGAAATAGTTTTTGAAGTATCAGCAACTATCGGATAAGTTACACCTTGAATTCCTCCCTTATTTTTTGGAACTTGTAACCATCCCCAATGTGATTCTTCAGTGTCTGTTGAACAAGCAACAACTTTAACCCCACGCGATTCAAATTCACTCAACGCGTTTTGAAAAGCATGTAATTCCGACGGACATACAAATGTGAAATCTTTCGGGTAAAAGAAGAAAATCACATGATTTTTTCCAATAAACTGATCAAGAGTAAAATCTTTAACGATTTCACCACCATTTACTACTGCCGCCGCATTGAATGACGGAGCCTTTTTTCCAACTAATGATGACATATTTTTTATTTTAATTGTTTACGTAATGAATAGACAAAGTTAAACTTAAAAAGTTTCAATTTAAACCGTATATCAAAAGGTTTTATTTTCATCAAGTAAGTTTAATTGAATTCCGAAAACAAATTTAAGTTGAATTTTAAATAGATATCATCAATAATATCTATTATTGTATATAAAATATCTATATGATTACACTACAACAAATGCAGTATATTTCAGTCTTAGCGGAAGAACTACATTTCTTGAAAGCTAGTGAGCGGTGTTTTGTATCTCAACCTACATTGTCCATGCAAGTAAAAAAAGCAGAAGAAACACTCGGGGGAATAATTTTTGACCGTTCGTCAATCCCATTGAAATTGACATCTTTTGGAAAACAGATTCTGCCTGTAGTTCGTGACGTTTTAGAAGAAAATGAGAAACTTACAGATCTCATGGGTAGAATAAAAGGAAATATGATTGAAGAAATAAAAATTGGAATTATTCCGACCGTTGCTGTATATATGATTCCTTCAATCTTTTTACTCTTAAAAGATTCTCTGACCCATGCTAAAATAACCTTTGAAGAAATGAAATCAGAGGAGTTAATCGTGGCACTTGAAAACCATAAGATTGATTTAGGAATTATGGCAGGTCCTTATGTTGATGTCAAAATAGAATCAATACAACTATTTAGAGAGCAGATACTTGTGTATTGTCGTGAATTAACAGGTGATAATTTGAGGTTAGAGCAATTACAAGATCTAAAGCCTTGGTTATTAAACAATGGGAACTGTTTGAGGAATCAAATGTGGAATTTTTGTGAATTAAAAAATTCTAGGGATACTTTCGATTGGGATTATCATGGCGGGAATATTGATTTACTCATGAAAATGGTTGAGCAAAACGGTGGCTATACGCTGATTCCTGAAAATATTGAATTTCCGGCAGAAAAACGGGCCTTTCTAAAAACCTTGGAGAATAAAAACTCTTTCCCAGCAAGAGAAATTGTTGCGCTATTTCCTAGGCGAACGATGAAAAAGAGCACTATAAATGAAATTATTAGGGTTATTAAAAGTAAATTCCCTACCTCAGATAAAGGTAACTTGACCATACTGGATTGGAAATAAAAAAGGGGCCGAAAGCCCCTTGGATTTTATCCTTTAGCTAACGCTAGAAAATCGTCGTAAGGTACCTCTTTGGATTTTAATGATACCGTCGATTTAAAATAATCTGTTAGTTTTTGTTCAGCAAGCTTGTCATAAATGCCATTTGCTTGTTCCTTATTTTTTAGAAGTCGAACAGCAGTTTCTGTTAATTCTGCATCTTCAGGAGCCGGAATGCCATATTGAGCGTAATTTCCAGCTAGTAATTCTTTTGTATAGTCAATTACCTCCTGATTTGTAAGTTGAATATTGTTGTCTTTAAAAATTTTTGTTTGAATTAATTGCCATTTTAACGATTGAAGATAATTGCTAAAGTCTCGCTCTATTTCGTCTTCTGTTACAGGTTTTTCATTCGATAATTTAATCCATCTTTTCAAAAATGTTTCAGGGAATTCAATTTTCGTTTTATCCATTAAGTAGCTGTAGACATCTCTGGTTAACATTCGGTCTGTATCACCCGAAAACATTTTTTCAAGATCTCCTGCAATTCTATCGCGCAAAGCACTCTCGGAAGTTACTTCTCCCGGAAGGAACAATTTATTGAATAAATCTTCGTTCAAATCCGCCATCTCCATTCGTTTGATTTCAGAAATTGTGAATTTAAAATTTTTCGAAATTTCAGCGACGTGCTGTTCATCAATACCGAGCATACTGGCTAAATCTTTATCGCCTTTTGAAACAAGTCTTGGATCTAAATCCAATTCATCTGAAACTTTTTTCCCATTAAATTGCTTAACAATCTTTTTATCGTCGATAAACTCTAAAGAAATCGTAGCAGAATGTTCGATTCCGTTTTCTTTTAGATTGCCATTTTCATCCAATTCGTTGAATTTCCCGATTAACATGTCCTTATCTCCAACTAATTCAGACGACACTAGTTTTCCATAACGTCTTCTTAAATCTTCAATTTGTTTGTCAATTAATGAATTATCAACTTTTACTTTGTTGTAGTCAAAAGACGATTTCGATGAAATTGGAAGTTCAAATATTGGAGAATAACCTATTTCGAAAGAAAATTCAAATTCATTGGGTTGATCAAAGCTACCTACAACTTCTGCATCAGCTTTTGGGATTGGGTTACCTAAAATATTTAAATTATTTTCTGAAATGTAGGCATATAAGCTATCATTTGTCAATTTATTTAATTCCTCTGCAAGAACTGCTTTTCCGTATTGTTTTTGAATTAAGCTAAACGGCACATGACCAGGTCTAAATCCTGGTATTTTCGCTGTTTTTCTATACTTTTCCAGCGCATTTTTAACCTTAATTTGGTAATCTTCAGAACTAATTTTAACCTTCAAGACTGCGTTCAACGCGTCAACCTCTTCACGAATAATATTCATATTGTTGTTTTATTTTTCTTTTAAACAAAAAAGGTCTCGCGACAACGAGACCTATTCGTGCGGATGGAGGGACTCGAACCCGCACACCTCTCGGCACCAGATCCTAAGTCTGGCGTGTCTACCAATTTCACCACATCCGCAATTATTTCAACTTTCAATTAGATCTCGTTTGATCTTTCAAAAAAATGTAAAACAAAGTTACAAGTTTTTGAACCAACCATTGTTCTTTAAACTTAATGGGGTGCAAAGATAGTAACAAAATTTAAATATGAAAATTATGTGAGAATTTATCTTCTTTTTTCTTGCATTGACACCCTAATTTCTTTCATGAAATCAGAGGCATATACAAAATTTGAAATTTCTTGGTTATCAGTTGTAATGATACTTTCTCTTGTGCCTTCCCACCATTTCTGACCTTTGTATATGAAAATAATACTATCGCCTATTTCCATAACACTGTTCATATCATGCGTAATGACTACCGTTGTCATTTGAAGTTCGTAAGTCAATGATTTTATCAAACCATCAATTAATATAGAAGTTTGGGGGTCTAATCCTGAGTTAGGTTCATCACAAAATAAGAATTTAGGACTCATGGCAATGGCTCGGGCGATACCAACGCGCTTCTGCATTCCACCTGAACATTCGGAAGGAAACAATTTGTTTCTTCCAATCAAGTTTACATGTTCGAGACAGAAATCTACTCTTTTTTTCATTTCGGCTTTTGTCATATTGGTAAACATGGTTAACGGAAACATGACATTTTCCTCGACAGTCATTGAATCAAATAAAGCAGCACCCTGAAAAAGCATTCCAATTTCTTGTCTTACTTCACTTCTTTGATTTCGGTTCATTTTTGTAAAATCCCTACCGTCATATAGCACTTCACCACTGTCCACTTCATGCAACCCAACCATACATTTGGCCAATACAGATTTCCCTTGACCCGATTGACCAATGATGAGATTTACTCGACCTTTCTCAAAACGAGCGTTGATATCAAATAATACTTGATTTCCTGCAAATGATTTATTGACTTGTCTAACCTCTAGCATTACAACAACATCATTTGGGTAAGTAAGAAATTTGCTATTAGAATAAAGACGCTAGAAATTACTACAGCCTGTGTAGAAGATTTCCCAACTTCTAAAGAACCACCTTTTACGTAATATCCGTAATATGACGCTACACTTACGATAATAAATCCAAAAACAATGGTCTTTGTCAGCGCATATACAATGTGATAAGGCATAAAGGAATAACGTATACCTAGAACATACGTATCCGTTGTACTTAAATCAGATAAAACCAATGCAAGCCATCCACCTGTGATGCTCAAAAACATAGATATGATGACAAGAATCGGGAAAAATAGCACCGCGGCAGCGATTTTAGGTAAGACTAAAAAATTCAATGAGTTTACTCCCATTATTTCCAACGCATCAATCTGTTCAGTAACACGCATTGTACCTATTTCAGATGCAATATTAGAACCAACTTTTCCTGCTAAAATCAATGAAATTATAGTGGGCGAGAACTCCAGAATCGTACTTGATTGGGTAATATAGCCAACCGTGTATTTGGGTAATAAAGGATTCGACATGTTAGAAGCTGTTTGAAGAGCGATAACACCACCAATAAAGGTTGACATTAATGCGACAATGGGTATGGAGTTGATCCCGATACTAGAAATTTCATCGAACAGGCGTTTCAAGAAAATGGACCACTTTTTCGGACGTGTAAGAATTACCGTCAGCATGAGTATATATTTTCCGAAATTTCGCATTCCTTTTACAAGTGCTAATTTACATATTATTTTTGGTAGGTTATCGTTAAAGTTAAGGAGTTGATTAATTTTGAAGCTCATGGATAAATTAGAAAAATTCGCCTTAACACTGCAAAAGTTTGTCCCAGACGGATTTCAATATCATTTGGCAAAGTTAATTGTGAACGGACAAGTGAAATTCAAAATTGTCAATGGAAGAAAAACTAAACTTGGAGATTTTAGAGTGAGTTCGTCACTTGAACTACCTGTCATTACTGTGAATGGTGATTTAAATAAGTATTCATTTTTAATTACAGCATTACATGAATTAGCCCATCTCCATGCGTTTAAAAAATACGGATTGCGGATTTCACCTCACGGAGAGGAGTGGAAAAACGAATACCGAAGTTTATTGTTACCGATTGTAAATTCTAAAATTCTTCCTTCAGACATTGAAAATGCTCTCTTGAAGTCAATCTTAAAAACAAAAGCGGCTTCTTGCTCAGATATTCAATTGACAAGAGTATTAAGGAACTACGATAAAATTACTGAAAATACATCTCTTCATTTGGATGAAATCGAGGAAGGATTGTCTTTTTCGTTAAACGGCAAATTATTCATTAAAGGAAAGCTGCGGAGAAGTCGTTATCTTTGCTACGAATTAGGAACAAATAAACCTTATTTAATTCACAGATTAGCACAAATAAAATTGCATCAATAATGAATAATAACTTCGGGTTAATAATGGCAGGAGGAATAGGTAGTCGATTTTGGCCCTTGTCAACTCCTGAACATCCGAAACAATTTTTGGATGTTCTTGGAATCGGAAAATCATTGTTACAACTTACTTTTGAACGGTTGTCGCGCACAGTTCCGAGTAATCAGATATTTATTTTAACTAACTTGAGTTATGCTGAACTAGTCAGGAAACAATTGCCAAATTTACCCGTTGACAATATTTTGTGCGAACCAGAAAGGAAAAATACAGCACCATGTTTGGCATATGCTTCAGCGAAAATATATGCTAAAAATCCAAATGCTACTCTAGTTGTTTTACCTTCTGATCATCTAATAATTAACGAACTTCGTTTTTCTGAAATATTGCAAGTCGCAATACAAGTCGCAAACACGGAAAATGAATTAGTCACACTTGGAATTTCACCAACACGTCCGGATACGGGTTATGGATACATTGAATTTGATCCGCAGGATACAGGAAATTTTGGAAAAGCAACAAAAGTTAGGGAATTTCGCGAGAAACCTTCGCTAGAATTGGCTCAGTCTTTTCTAAAGGCAGGAAATTATTTTTGGAACGCTGGTATCTTTATATGGAAAGCTGAAACTATCTTGGCCTCCTTAAAAGAATTTCAACCCAATCTCTCGGAATTATTTATAAACGATCTTTCCGCTTACAATACTACATATGAAATAGATTTTATTAGCACAGCATTTCAAAAATGCGAGGATATTTCGATTGATTACGCCGTATTAGAACATGCCAAAAATGTGTCAGTGGTGCTTTCAGATTTTGATTGGAGTGACTTGGGTACATGGGGAAGTTTAAACGATCACTTATCGAAAGACAATTTCGGTAACGCTGTGGTTGGGAAAAATGTTTTCCTATTCAATAGTGAAAATTGTTTGGTTAATATTTCGCCAAATAAATTGGTATTATTAGATGGTTTAAAAGATTACATCGTAGTTGAATCGAATAATATGTTCATGGTGCTTAAATCGGAAAATGAACAAAAATTAAAAGAATATTTGAATGCGATAAACAAGGTAGCTAATCACTAAATGGTTAAAATTAGAAATATTGAGTTAGGAGAATTCCCGCTTTTACTTGCTCCTATGGAGGATGTCAGCGATCCTCCTTTCAGGGCATTGTGTAAAAAGCATGGAGCCGATTTGATGTACACAGAATTTATTTCTTCTGAAGGTCTTATTCGTGACGCAGCAAAAAGTGTTCAGAAACTCGATATTTATGAATACGAACGTCCAATTGGAATTCAAATTTTTGGAGCTGACATCGAAAGCATGAAACAAGCAGCAGCCATAATAGAAAAAACAAATCCAGACATTCTAGATATCAACTATGGTTGCCCAGTAAAAAAGGTAGCATGTAAAGGAGCTGGAGCCGGTATTCTTCAAGATATTCCCAAAATGATAAAAATGACTGAAGAAATTGTTAAATCAACATCTCTTCCGGTTACAGTTAAGACACGTTTGGGTTGGGATGAAAATACAAAATTCGTAGTTGATACCGCTGAAAGGCTGCAAGATATTGGTATTGAGGCTATTTCTATACACGGCAGGACCAGAAAGCAAATGTATAAAGGAGAAGCAGATTGGACTTTGATAGGTGAGGTGAAAAATAATTCGCGCATGAAAATTCCTGTCTTTGGAAATGGTGATATTGATTCGCCTCAAAAAGCTTTACAATATAAAGAAAGATATGGGGTTGATGGGATTATGATTGGCAGAGCTACTATTGGTTACCCATGGTTTTTTAATGAATTAAAACATTTTATGAAAACCGGAGAAACTTTGCCATCGCCTACGATTTCTGAAAGAGTAGAGGTGGCTAAAGACCATCTTTTAATGAGCATCCGTTGGAAAGGTGAAACACTTGGGATTAACGAAATGAAAAGACATTACACGAATTATTTTAAAGGCATTGCGCATTTCAAAGACTATCGTTCTAAGTTAGTTTCATCGAATGAGTTAAATGAGATTTTGGACACCTTAAATTTTATTTCTTCACACGCAGATCAATTTCATTTTTCTTCAATTTAAATTTGCACGAACAAATTGACCATCAACTTGTTTGACAAGCATGGAAGTTTGGAAAGTGATTCCTGGTTTTTCGAATTATGAAGTTTCAACAATTGGAAGAATACGCTCAATAGATCGGTTGAAATCCTTCAAAAACGGAAGGATTATGCATTATTATGGTAAATTAAAAAACCTGAGAAAGCATCCGAAAAATAATTTCATTATGGCTGATCTCATTGACGATAATGGAAAAAGAAAAACGGTTTACCCTCACAAGATGGTTGCTTCAGCTTTCCTCGAAAATTCAGACCCACGCAGAATGAAAGTAGTTGTTCATATAGATGGTAATGTTGAAAATAATTCAGTTGAAAATCTTAAATGGTCGAGTTTTAGTGAATCAATTAAATCTGGATTTGATAGCGGAAAGCGCAGTAATGCAGATTTATGGGCAAAGAGAAGACTTAAATATGGACCCAAGGGAGGAAATAATTCCCAAGGAAGACCAGATCCACTATCCTTTGCGCAAAAAAAGAGAATTCAGTTTCTTAGATCGGAAAAAGGATATAGTCTAAAACAACTTTCGCTAAAATACAAATGTAGTATCTCACACATTCACAAAACGATAACCAGATTTAACGCTTAACTTTAAAGTTTTCTTTCGCGATTTTCTTTACCGAAAAATTTAAGAGACCAGTTATCTCACTGCCTTGAATATTTTGGAGTTGGAATTTAAATTTAGTTCCTTTATACCACCATTGTATTTCATTCGCGTTATCATTTTTGATCACAGGATTTCCACCAGAATATAATAACAATTGATTTTTTTTGATTCTTTTTGTCAATGGGGGAGATATCAGAAACCTTATTTTATCCGTTTCTTCGGTTATAAATCCTTTTAATTTCAGTTTCGAATAAAGTCGATTGAAATTACTATTAATGGTTAATAAGGAAGAATATGCCGGAACTACAACATTACGCTGTTTTTCAACTAATACAGGGTTGAACTCATCATCTAATTCCGTTTCTTTGTAAAGTTCTGTCGCCACCGTATTGCCACCTTCAAAAAAACTGACATCTCCTTGCCAACTTTTTACAAAATCTTCAAATGGAAATCCAAATTTACGTGATAGCTTCTTTAATTCTGTATAAAGTATGTCATCAGGATGCTTTTTAAATTCGTCAACATTTAAGTGAACATTTACAAAATTTCCAGTTATACTTTTTCCTTTAACAATCGAAGGCCCATTTTTTACAGATAGATAAAACGGTGAAATTTTTTTAAGGTAGGATTTAAGCTTGAAATTTGACGAATCATTGTCGTGGGCGAACATTGCTTTTTCTATTCCATATTGCTTAAATTTTTTCCAGTTGGAATAGATTACCAGAGATTCATTTTTAAATTTTTCCTCACTTAAAAAACTGGACCATTCAGATTTTACTTCACCATATTTAGACCTATGAATTTCGTTAAGAACTTCAGGAAAATTAGTCCCATTGTATATTAATAAATAATCTTTCTCATGAAAAATACTTATTTTTTCCTCTTTAAAATAAAAATAAGATAAACCTTCGGTCGATTTCTTTTGAAGTTTAAGTAAGGATTTAAGTTGCGCTAATCCATTTTCAATTTTACTATCGTCATTTAATTCGATAATACAGCCCCAGTTTCCATTCTCATAACCAAATAGGTAAACAGGATTTTGGAGATTTATCCCCAAAGACCTGGATTGGCTTAGTAAAAAATCATAGCTAATAAATTGACGATATTGTAACTTGTTATAATTAATTAAACCGGATAATTCTTTAACTAATTCTAACGGATTCATGGTGCCAATAAAGTCGGCGGAGGGGAGTCTGTCTATAATTCTTGGGTCTTGAATTTGATCCTCTTTCCAGGGCTTGAGATAAAGTAAAATACCTAATCCTGCAGATAATAAAAGAATAACAATAACTTTCCTTATCATTTGTTATTTGGTAACAACATATAGGGCATTGATTAAATCCAGCAGGTGTTTTCCAGATTTATCTCCTGTCTCATATGTGTACTTTAACTTCAATTTTGTGTGAGTTATGTCTGTTTCAGTAGATTGCAGTTCCATACCACCTGTTTTTCCTTTGAGTGCACTTATGAACTCATTTTGACGCGCAGGGAAAAAGTCTGATGGCAAGCGATTTATGGTTTCTTTTAGGTCAAAATTTGCATACATAAAACCACTTTTCTTTATTGCTTTTGCCTTTTTAGCTGAAAGAGCTTCTGAGCCATAACCATCCGAGTGATTTTTTGCAAAATCAATATCGTTTGAAAAAATAAATAATCCGTTCTTATTGATCATATAAAGCGGTGCAGCATCTAGAATTGCATTTTGAAAACACCAATAGTCGCCCTCTTTTTTAAGTTGTGAGGTAAGACGACTCAAGTGCTTAAGGACTTTTTCAGGAATATCCGATCTCTTTGTTGTGAATCCTATAGTGAAAATAGGCATGTCCTCTATTGCTTCTGTTATTCTTTCAGAATATTCAAAAGTTTCCTCGTCATAGAAGAATTCTATTTTCTTTGTTTTAACTTTTTTAATACCATTAAATGAGCCAAACATACTTCCTTTGTAGGTATCAAACAACGCATCTTTATTTACAAACTCATTCAATAATTCTATTGTAAGTACATTCATTGCAATCTGTGCGTTTTTCTCGTCCTCAAGAATTGGCATAATTACTTCGTAAGCCTTTTCATAAGCCTTTCTTAAATTGATATTATAGGTGAAATATCCTGTGCTTTCGTTCGGAATATAGCGTAATACATTTTTATCGAATTTGCTATCGGTCATTTCTTGATAAATAGAGCCTAATTTTTCACCATACAATGCTTTAATATCAAATTCAATAGAATTATCTAATAAATACATATCGCCAAGAATTATATTACCATCATAAATTTCTCGGATATCTTGATATAGTGTCGGTAAAACAGTCTGAAAATACCAAAGACCATTCGCTTTATCTATATTTCTTGAATTGTCCATGAAGAAAATTCCTTCTGATGAATGCTGAATTTGTTCTGCAAAATGCTTATCAACGCTCGTTAATGAAACTCCCTTAACGAATAATTGCTCAAGTACAATTTTTAGTTGATTTTTTTGAATACTAGCTTCAACACTATCTCTTAATTCATAGTAATTTTTTACGTTTGGGTCGTCAGAAGCGTCTGGAAAGTAATCTAATGGAGTATCTCCGCTTTCTTCAAATTCTTGCTCGTCGAGAATATTTCCGTTATCGTCAAAATAATTTACAAATGGATTCTCATTACCTTGAGCATACCAAATTGAATCGGTAATTTTATCCACATAGGTCATTAGAGGTTCTACACGAATAAGTAAAGCATCGTTATTTTTTATAACTAAATTATTAAAAAAAGATCCGTAAACTTTAGCGCCATTTAGTGTTGAAATTGGCTCAAAGTCATCAAAAATTGAGAATAATTGTTGTGTGTCTTTTACTCCAAAGCTGAAACCAGAAACTTCAAATTGTTTGTCCTTACCGTAAAAAATATTTAACTTTTGATTAAAATCTACTCCTGCATCCTTCAGGGTCTTTCCACTTGTAGATCCATCGAAAAGTTCTTGATGAATTTCCTCCATGAAGTCATAGTTTATCAACTCATCAATTGAAATCTTTTGAAAAAGATTCACATTGTTAAGCGTAAAAACGGCAACAGCTTCTTTAGGAATGAATTTTTCGGATTGTTGGCTTAAGGCACTGGAAATGCAGAAAATGAAAGATATGAAGCTTAATGTTCTCATCGAATTAATAATATAAAACGAAGGTAATCATAATCTTTTTAGTTCTTGATTTTACTTAACAATATTCGGTTCTCAATAAGGTTTTCATTTTCTTTTAAACTATACGTGTCAACCTTAAGCATTAAGGCCATTTGACTTTTGGATAATTTGGCATTTTGATTATCAAATTTTTCAATGGTTCGGTCAAATCTTGTAATGGAAGTATAGGAGCCTTGCTTTAGTAAATCTTCATCTTTCTTATCCATTTCCTTGACTTTTTTCGAAGTAATTTCTGGGATTGATCGAGTAAGTGTTGAACCGTCCCAAATTAACCATTTTGAGCTTGATTCTGCAATCGTTTGATCTTTTGCCATGTGAGCGATACTTGCTTGTATGGCAGTTTGTAATGCCTGAGGTGATGAAAAGCTACATGAAAATTTAAAAATAAAATCAGCATAGTTTTCTTCAATAACAACATTTGATATACCTTTTTGAGCGGATAAGTGTTTTTTAAACGTTGCAACCTTTTCCTTGATTTCTGGAATCTTAGGAACTCTCTGACCTTGTACACTATCCAAAGCAAGGTACGAGTTTACCTTTACCTTACTTGAGCTCAGGTTTATAGTATATTTTAAAATTCCTGATCCGTCATCATGAATCAGGAGATCATCGATAATTTCTATACACGAGGTATTAAGAAAACCAACAAGAAGGATAAAAAATATTGAAAATTTTTTCATTTGGTCTTTTCATGCAAATTTAATACCATCAGAACAATGTGCCTTGTTCAAATTTATTTTCTATGTAAATATGTTGAACTTCTGGTACATTTAAATTGCTCAAAACACTTTTTTTTCTAACGGGATGAGCTTGCATTTGTTCACTTGGGAATTTATAGTCAATAACACTTTCAATATTCCCATTTAGCCAATGTGATTCTGCATCGCGTGGAATTATGAGCGGCATTCTTTTTTTGAGATTATGTATCTCACTCATTAAGGAATTTGCCTCCGTAGTTATTATCGTGAATGTATTTAATATTTCTCCAGTTTTGGGATTGATAAATTCATCAAACAAACCAATCATACTGAAAAATTCTTCTTTTGATGGAGATATGAAAAAAGGTGTTTTCTCTTTTCCAATTGTTTGCCATTCAAAAAAACCATTCGAGGGAATTATGCAATGTTTCCTTCCGATTAAATTTTTAAATGATTTCTTTTCAGAAAGGGTTTCTATTTTCGCATTTAATGTCTTTGTTGCAATATCTTTCCAATCTCCGCGGTACCAATGAGGAATAAGGCCCCAATTAAATTGTTGAATGTTTTCCTCTTGAGTTATTATGCGAAACTTAGGAAACTGAAATCCATTTGCAATGAATAACGGCTCATCATCCACCTGGCCAATTTCTTTCTTGTATCTATTGGCTATTTGTTGAGTAGTTGATGTAGAAGAATTACTGTAGCACATATAAAAACAAAACGCCGCTTATGCGGCGTTTCAGTGGGATTATTTTTTCAATTCTATTCGTTTTGTAAAGTCTTTGCCTCCTTCAAATTTCAAGGTGTAAACACCGTTAGAAAAATTAGTTAAATCTAATTGAATAGTTGCTGAATTTGGCTCTATCGTTTTGATCAATCTACCAGCTTGATCGTAAAGATAAATTTTATTCGTCAGGGTCACATCAATTTGATCGACTACAAATATTCCGGTGGAAGGATTTGGATAAATAATAACCTGCATTTCCTCATTCTCATTTAGTCCTGCACATGCATCAACAGTTATTGTTGAGGTAGAAGATCCTGTACATCCATTTTGAGTTACCGAATAAGTAATTGTATGAGTTCCAGTTCCCGCGTTGGCAGGATTAAAGTTTGTTCCACTCACCCCAGGACCTGAAAATGTTCCTCCTATTGGCGTGCCAGCAGGCAATGCAAATGCAGGGTCATACACACATGGAGGTGTCAAAGCTGATAAATCAAAAGTTACTGTTGGCACAGGATTCACATTGATTGTAAATGTAACAGGGGTTCCTGTACATGATCCTAAAGTTGGGGTAACTGTAACAGATGACGTTCCTGTAGACGTTGGGGTAAAGGATGTAATATTTCCAGTTCCTGACGCACCCAGTCCAATTGACGTATTAGAATTCGTCCACGCATAAGTTGTGTTCGCACTATTTCCAGTAAAATTAATAGCGCTAGATGAACTTCCCAGACAAATATTTTGAGTTGCAGGGGCATTAACAGTAGGATTTGTATTTACAGTAGCTAAAACTGCAGTTCTTGCTGATGTACACCCATTTGAAGTTACCTCAACATAATAAGTTGTATTTGTAGAAATTGAAGGAGTTGTAAATGTCGTTCCAGTTCCTAAAGCTGTTCCACCTGTTGCTGCAGAGAACCATGATAATGTACCTGTTGATGCTGTTGCACCTAAAGCCACTGTTCCTGTTCCACATCTACTTGCTGGTGTTGTTCCTGTTATAGAAGGAGTTTGATTAATTGTAATATAATTAGTTTGGTTAGACGTATTACTCCCCATTGAATTCGTGGCTGTCAACGAAACATTATAAGTCCCTGGAGCAGAATAGGTAACAGTTGGGTTTTGGGCAGTGCTGGTTGCTGGAGATCCTCCTGCAAAGGTCCATGAATAAGATGATGGACTACCTGTTGATGTGCTTGTGTACTGAACAGTTTGCCCTGTACATGCCGTTCCGGATGGTGTTGAGGTAAAACTTGCTGTAGGTGCCGTAGGTACAGCAGTACCAGTTATGTTAATGTTGTCAACATATAGATTGTTGCCATATCCCGCCAAATTTCTAAAGGCTAATTGAACACTTGGATTGT
>CAZLVX010000027.1:0-20404 GCA_964562965.1 uncultured Lishizhenia sp. | reverse complement strand
GCTGCCAATTTAATGTCATACGAGGAAGTCAATCAACGTATTTGGTCGACGAAAGCAGACGTATTTATTCCTTGTGCCGGAAGTCGAATGATTACAAAAGAACAATTGGATCAAATGATTCAAGCTGGAATTTCTGTTATTTCCTCCGGTGCGAACGTACCATTTGCTGATCCGGAAATATTTTTTGGAAAAATTGCCGAACACGCGGATGCTGAACTTGCTTTGATTCCAGATTTCATAGCCAACTGTGGAATGGCGAGGGTATTTGCTTATTTAATGAGTAATGATTTAGTCAAACTTGAAGATGCGGAAATCTTTAATGACACCTCATCTGTAATTAAGCAAGCGCTTTTAAAAACTTACGAAACACACAACCAAAATAGAGGTATAGCTAAGGCAGCCTTCGAAATTGCCTTGAATCAGTTAATTTCTTAATTTATTATTATGACACTTTTAATTTTTGCTGTTTTTATTTTAGGTTACGTAGCAATAACCATGGAGCACACGCTCAAAGTTGACAAACTAATCCCCGCCTTACTTATGATGGTGGCTTGTTGGACATTACTAATCCTCGGAGTTGACAATTTGGAAATTTGGTTAGACCCGGCGAAGGGTGTGATTCTTGGAAGCGATGGAGAATACATTGTGCCTAAGTTAGTAGGCGACCACGAGCACCGCGTTGAAATGGTAAACGAAGCTTTGCTGCATCATTTTGGTAAAACTGCTGAAATACTCATTTTCTTAATGGGAGCCATGGCAATTGTTGAAATGATTGACTTTTTTGACGGTTTTGCTTCGATTAAAGGAATGATCAAAACGAGAAGTAAAGCTAAATTATTGTGGATTGTTTCTTTCCTTGCATTCTTTCTATCGTCTATTATTGACAACCTTACTGCAACGATTGTTCTCATTACCATACTTCGCAAAATCGTAAGCAACCAAGAGGACCGCATGTGGTATGCCGGTTTTATTATTATTGCTGCAAATGCTGGTGGTGCATGGACCCCAATAGGAGATGTTACAACGACAATGCTTTGGATGGCAAATAAGGTATCCACTGGTGAATTAGTATTCCATTTGGGTCTACCATCCTTAGTTTGTATTCTACTTCCATTGATTGTAGGTAATTTCTTACCGGCATTTAAAGGGGAAGTGGAAGTTATGGAAGATGAACAAACAAATCCAAATTCCAAATTAATGTTGTATTTAGGTCTGTTTTTAATTATTTGTGTTCCTATTTTCAAAACAGTAACACATTTACCTCCATACTTAGGAATGATGTTGTCTTTGGCTGTTTTTGCCATTATTGCTGAATTATTAAGCAACAGAGCGATTAATTTAACGGATGCATCGGATAGTCATGGTCACAGCGGTCCAACCATGAAAGCACTGAGTAAAATAGAAATGCCTTCAGTACTCTTCTTCTTGGGAATACTTATGACAGTTGCTGCGATGGAATCCGCAGGTTTAATTTTCAATTTTGGACAAGATGTTAAGAATGCTGGAATTCCGGAAGGGGTATTTGTTACAATGTTGGGAGTTGCTTCGGCCATAATCGACAACGTGCCTTTAGTAGCAGCCTCTATAGGAATGTTCCAAGAACCTATGGACGCAGAGGTTTGGCATTTCATCGCTTTTGCAGCAGGTACAGGAGGTTCTATGCTTATCATTGGATCAGCAGCAGGCGTTGTGGCAATGGGGATGGAAAAGATTTCTTTCTTTTGGTACATGAAACGAATTTCATTATTGGCCGCATTAGGTTATTTTGGTGGAATCGGAGTATTCTTGTTAATGCCTAAAAAAGACCCAAGTGAATTAGAGAAAAAAGAGGATAAAAAACAGGTAGAAACACCTCACCATTCGAAAACAATTGATACAGAAACGACTTATTTTGTGTCTAAAAAATAGTAACCAAAAATTATAATTAACTTTTAAGCTTATGAACTTTTCATTTTTATTACAAGCAACACCTGAAGCCAGTGCGCCAGCGAAAACGACAACTTATCAGAGTGTTTGGGACATCATCGATAAGTCTAATGAAGGATTAGGATTGTTTATAAACTTAATCATTTTAGCTATGGCAGCATGGACGATTTTCGTGTTCATTGAGCGGTTCCTTGCAATTAGAAAGGCTGTAGAGTCAGAAAAAAGCTTGCTTAAAAATGTTAAAGCAGATTTAGAAAGTAACAACATTCAAGGTGCCTTGGCAAAATGTTCTAATACCGATTCACCGGTTGCCAAAATGTTGGAAAAAGGCATTCAAAAAATTGATCGTTCTTCATCAGAATTAACCTCAACGATTGAAAATACCGGGAAATTTGAAGTATTACGCTTGGAGCAACGACTGAACTCATTGGCAACGATGGCAGGTGCCGCACCAATGGTTGGATTTTTAGGAACTGTAATCGGAATGGTGAGTGTATTTTATGAATTAAGTGAATCACAATCTTTAGAAATTAAAACCATTGCTCCAGGTATCATGACAGCTATGATCACCACAGTAGGTGGACTAATCGTCGGGATTATCGCATTCATGGGATACAACTTTTTGGTTGGTCAAATTGGAAAAGTGATTTACCGCATGGAAAATGCAGCCCTTGAATTGGTAGAATTCGCAGCAAGAAGAAAAGAAAGCAAGGTTAAAAATATGGACGTTTAAATTCCACATTATGAATTTCAATTCACGAAATAAGGTAAAAATTGAAGGCGGAATGGCATCCATGACCGACTTGGTTTTTTTACTACTTATATTCTTTGTTATCATGAGTTTAATGGCGAATAACCAAACTCCTATAGAACTTCCGAAAACAAGCGAAAATCCACCTAAGGATCAAAATCCGGTCGAAGCAACGGTCATCATCAATGCCGACAACTCGTACATTGTGAATACAGGAGATGGTGGCACGGAAAATGCTCAAACCTACCAAAACATTGAGGAAATCAAGGATCTTGTTTACCAGGCTGTCGAGAAATCAGGAAAGAAAAAATTACGCATCGCCTCTCATCGGGATGCACGTTTCGAAGCTGTTTTCAAAGTGATGGCACTTTGTCAAGTGAACGAATGGTCTCCAGTAATAGCCTACGAAAATGAATAAAGAAGCAAGAGATAGAGAAAAATACAGTGATGTTGGCGACGAACGTAAATCAGGCGTTGCAACTGCTGTGATAATAATTTCGACATTATTACTTCTTTATTTTTGGCCAAAAATTGAAACGACTAAAGAAACTACCCAAAAACAAGTCGAGATAGCCCCTCCCTTGGATTTCAAAGAATTGGACTTGAAAGATTTGAAAGTGGAGAACAAAGAAGGTGGTCAAAGTACCGCCAATAACAATCCTAATAGAAAAACAAATTCCCGCAATAAGTTAACCTCCAATCAAACTGGAGGGGACGAAACGCCCTCAGGGTCTGAACGTCAATCGGATAATCCCTTTGGCAATGGTGGTACAGGCGACGATGGCGATCGATTTGGCAGAAATGGGAATGGAAATCAAGGCGATGGGCCTGATGACCGCGGAAATGGAAATACGGGAGGTAATGCAGATAGAAAATTAATCAATCAACCTTCTATCCCTCAGTATGAAATCAATTACGATTGTAAAATATCCTTGAAGGTAACCTTAAATGACGATGGTTCGTGTCGCACCGTTACAGTAATTAAACGCGAATCAAATTGCAATGATATTAATATTGTCAATGATGTGATTGCAAGGGTAAAAAGAACGATCAAATACAACATGAGAACTTCGGGAGCAAAAGATCACGCATTTTTCATTGTCAGAATTGATTCCAGATAATTACCAAAATACACTGGATTGGCTGTTTAGTCAATTTCCTTCGTACCAACAGCTTGGTGCTCCTGCTTACAAACCCGGCCTAGAGAATACGCGAACGCTTTTATCTTGCTTTGGAAATCCTCAGGATGGCTTGCGTTTTATTCATGTGGCAGGAACCAATGGAAAAGGTTCTACGTGTAGTTATCTTGCTTCATTTCTAAGTAATGACAAAGAAAAAGTCGGCCTCTTTACTTCTCCTCATATTTATGACTTTAGGGAGCGTATTCGGGTAAATGGCACCATGATTTCTGAACAAGAGGTTCTTGATTTCTGTGAAAAAGTGAAAGGAATGGACCTTAAATTTCAACCCTCATTCTTTGAGATTACTTTTGCAATGGCAATTTTGCACTTTTCACAACAACAATGCACTTGGGTTGTCTTGGAAACAGGCATGGGTGGTAGATTAGATGCTACAAATGTGGTGCGACCAGAAATTAGTATTATTACAAACATTGGGATAGACCATACCCAATTCTTAGGTCATACACTCGAGGAAATTGCCGTTGAAAAAGCAGGAATCATTAAACCGAACGTACCGGTGGTAATAGGTAAACGTCAGAAAGAAACTTTTAAGGTATTTGAACAAATTGCAAAAAATAATAACGCTCCGATTTATTTCGCTGAAGATGAAAGATCAACAAGCTGGGAAATAGATAAACATGACTTGCCACAATATCAAGTTAGCAATTTACGTACTGCTTTGACAAGTCTAAAAATCTTGGGTTTTAATGTCCAGCAAACTAAAGTTGACTCACTTCTGATGAACCTTCATCAGCATACCGGGATTTTTGGTCGACTCACTAAAATTCAAGAGAAACCGTCAGTTTACCTTGATGTCTCGCACAACAGTGATGGTATTAAAGAGACGCTTCGGCACATAAAACCAAAAGGAAAGTTGCATATCATTTACGGATGTGCACAAGATAAAGACATACTAGAAATCTTGTCACTCTTTCCTCAAAATTGCTCTCTTCATTTATGCACCTTTTCAAATTCTCGAAGTAAAACTCTTGAGGAATTAAAAATTATTCAGCAGTCAGACGCACGCATCGTTGCCCTACATCAAAACGTGAACCTCGCCTTAAAAGAAACGAAAGAAACACTTGAAGAACACGATATTCTTTTGGTAACCGGTAGTTTCTTCTTGATTTCGGATGTTGATCAAGATGTTTGTAATTTTTCTTCATAGGCATTCGCTTATTTGGTAAAAGAATTATCTTTGTTGAGATGGAAAAACAAGTCATTCTCAATGAAAAGCACCTCGAACTGACATTGAAAAGACTTTCCCATGAATTAATCGAATCCCACCTTGATTTTTCACAAACTGTACTTGTTGGCTTGCAACCAAGGGGAATTCACGTGGTTAGCCGCTTAAAAAAAGTATTGGAGCAAATTCTTGGACAACCTGTTTTGTGCGGAAATTTGGATATTACCTTCTTTCGTGATGATTTCAGAAGGAGAGAACGTCCACTCATACCGAGTATTACAAACCTTGATTTCAGTATTGAAAATAAAAAAGTGGTGCTTGTTGATGATGTTTTGTATACGGGAAGAACGATTAGATCCGGATTAGATGCCTTAATGACCTTTGGACGACCTTCAAAAGTTGAACTCTTAGTATTGGTTGATCGGAGATTTCGCAGGGATTTACCGATTCAGGCAGATTACGTAGGAAAAGCTGTTGATACGCTTATTTCCGAGCGTGTATCCGTTGAATGGAAAGAAACCGAAGGAGCAGATAAAGTAGTATTATTTACAAAGGAATAGCATGACGAATATAAGTGTTGATCACCTTACAGGTATAAAAGACTTAACGAAACAAGATATCGAGTTGATTTTCAAAACTGCGGATAGTTTCAAAGAAGTGATTAACCGTCCGATAAAAAAAGTGCCTTCCCTGCGCGATATTACCATAGCAAACATTTTTTTTGAGAATTCTACACGAACCAGATTATCCTTCGAGCTTGCAGAAAAACGTCTTTCAGCGGATGTAGTTAATTTTTCAGCATCGGGAAGTTCTGTAAAAAAAGGAGAAACTTTAGTCGATACCGTAAACAATATTTTGTCCATGAAAGTGGATATGGTTGTGATGCGTCACGCTAGTCCTGGCGCTGCAGAATTTCTTTCGAAAAAAGTCAATGCACGTATTATAAATGCCGGTGATGGTACACACGAACACCCAACACAAGCGCTCTTAGATGCCTATTCTATTCGAGAAAAACTAGGAGAGGTAGCAGGAAAAAAGGTTGTGATTGTGGGCGATATTCTACATTCTCGCGTAGCTTTATCTAACATTTATTGTTTACAAAAATTAGGCGCAGAAGTTATGGTTTGCGGACCTACAACGCTCATCCCAAAATACATTCATGAATTAGGAGTTCACGTATCTCACAACTTGGTGGAAGCCCTTGAATGGTGCGATGTCGCCAATATGTTACGAATACAATTGGAAAGACAAGACATTAAATTTTTCCCTTCAATTAGAGAATATTCTATGCTTTTCGGACTGAACAAAGAAATCCTAAACAGCTTATCCAAAGAAATTGTTGTCATGCATCCGGGCCCAATAAATCGCGGAGTTGAAATCACCAGTGATGTCGCCGATTCTAAGCAATCAATTATTCTTCAGCAGGTTGAAAATGGGGTTGCTATACGGATGGCGGTAATTTATTTACTCGCGGCAAAGATTGAGCGATGATTTTTTATTTAACTTTGAAAAAATAGGCCATGAACTTTTCAATATCAACCCACGGAAATGCTATCGTTGTGCACTCTCACGTTGCCAAACTCGACTCTAGTAATGCGCCTGATTTAAAAGGAATATTTCTGCTTCACAATAAAAACGGTGTGAATCAAATCGTTTTTGAAATGGCCGAGACGCTTTACTGCGACTCCTCTGGCTTGTCTGCCATATTAGTAGCCAATCGATTGTGTAAAGATACCAATGGAACTTTTGTACTTTGTGGTCTGCAGTCCGCTGTGCGTAAAATGGTTGAAATTGCTCAATTGGATAGAGTTCTCAGTATAGAAAGTAGCGTTGAAGATGCGCTAAGTCATATGAATTCTTGAATTTTTTTGTCCGCATATTAGGCAGCGGGGCCGCCTTGCCCACCTCTAGAAGAGCACCGAGTTCCCAATATATTTGCTGTAATAACCGTCATATCCTTATCGATTGTGGTGAAGGAACACAAATGCAATTGCGTAAATATGGGGTTCACATGCAACGAATTTCACATATATTGATTTCGCACTTGCACGGTGATCATTTTTTTGGTTTACCCGGACTGTTAAGCACCATGAACTTACTCGGAAGAGACAAGGGAATTACTGTATACTGTCCTCCTGAATTGCCTTCAATATTGCAACAATTATTATCTGTTGGCGGAAATAAATTGACATTTAATGTGGAATTTATAGTGCTTTCCTTTGATTCAAAAAACTGTATTTTCGAAGACGATAAAATAGAAATTTGGAGCTTTCCGCTAAAACACCGCATTCCAACTTGTGGTTTTCAAGTAAAAGAGAAAACAAAGCCCTACCGAATTGACGCAAAAAAATGTGAAGAAGCGGGAGTGGAATTGCATCACATGCCAAATCTTCTAGCGGGGAAAAATATACTAATTGATAGTATAGAACATGATTTTAGAAAGTTTACTTTGAAACCAAAACACTCCTTTGCGTATAGCTATTGTTCAGATACTTCTTATGACGAAACATTGATTCCATTTATAGAATCTTCTGACCTACTTTATCACGAGGCAACTTTTTCATCAAAACACAAAGAAAGAGCAAAAAAGACTTTCCATTCTACAGCACAACAGGCCGCTACGATTGCACATAAATCGGGAGTAAAAAAACTTATTTTAGGACATTTCTCCTCGCGTTATGCGGAAGTGGATGAATTATTAGAGGAGGCAAAGCAGATATTTCCTGCGACAGACGGTGCCGAGGACGGTGCTGTTTATGACTTAGCTCAATAAAATCATCCTTAAGATTAAACTCACACCTAGGAATAAACCAAATAAGGTGATAAACAAATAAAAATCACTTTGACGTAAATGTGCTTCGGAAAGGTAATTTTCTTTTTCGTGGAAACTTGCTTGGTGATAAGCGTTATGCTGAAATAAAAATAATGGTAAAAGCGCTCTATTAACTTTTCTTCCTAATGTGCCTATTTTTTTCATGTCCTTTTGTTTTTTCTTCAAAATTGCAGGTTTTGTTAAGAGAAAAATAGAATTAACATTCAGTCTAGAAAGAAATTCAGTTGTAGTACGGGGTACATTCTAGGTGTTTTATTGCTACGCATACGTAATTCTACGGAATTACTTTTGTGATTTGAAAAACAATACGATTGAAATCCCTAAGAATAGTATGTTCGGAACCCACACCGAAAGAAGCACCGGAACTCCCAAGTTAACGGAAGCCACCGTCATCATTTTCATTGAAAAAATATAAATGAATACGAAAAGTAAACCAATGGCAATATTTACACCTATTCCACCTCTTCGTTTTTCTGAGGAAACTGCTACCCCAATTATCGTGAGAACATAAGCTGCAAAAGGATAAGAAGTACGTTGGTGTAATTCGATTTCATAAAACGGTACTAAATCGGAACCTTTTTGGCTTTCTCGTTCAATCATCTTAGTGAGTTCATTATAGGACATGGTTTCAGCAATATTCTGTCGTTGTGCCATTTCTTCCATTTGGAAGGCAAACGTCGTATCCTTTCTATGCCCATACTTTATCTTTCCGATTGGAAATTCAAAGGATTTTTCATAATAATCTTCAAGTGTCCATTTAAAAGTACCTGGTATATTCTTCGCATAGCGAGCCTTCAGAAAGTACTTTATTCTGTGTTGCTCATCAAACTGTTGAATTATAAAATTGTGCGCACGATCTTCAAACTCAACGAAGTTGGAGAAATAAACGTGTAAATTTCCTGGGTATTCTGCATTATAGTCTTCCACCACAAGCGCATTTCGGTAGTATTGATTTTCAAAATCTAAGCGTTTTTTATTAGCCGAAGGAACAATCAAATGATTCAACACGAGAGATAATACCATCAAAACAGTTGCAGCCATAAGATAAGGCCGATATAAACGAAATACAGGTTTTCCACTAAACAAAATAGGTACGATTTCCGTGTCTTTGGCCATTTTCGCAGTGAACCAAATGACGGATAAAAAGATAATCATGGAAGAGAACAAATTTCCATAATACAAGATAAAGTTCACATAATACTCGAAAATAATTCCTGAAATTGGCGCTTTATTACTTATAAATTCACTTAACTTTTCAGAAATATCAAAGACTGTCGCAAACATCATGATGATGCCGAGCATAAAAAAATACGTGCCCAAAAACTTTTTTACAATATAGCGATCAATGATAGACATCAACGTCTTTGCTTCAAAATTGGAATTAATTTATCTTTCCAAGGAGTAAACGTTCCTGCATTGATTTGATTGCGCGCTTCTTGCATTAACTCGAGGTAAAAATTCAAATTATGAAGCGTTGCTACTTGAACTCCTAAGTATTCGCCTGCTTTTATTAGGTGTCGTAAATAAGCTTTAGTATATACTCTATCTGAAAACAGCTCACTTTTTTCCTCAATCGGACTAAAGTCATTTGCCCATTTTTCATTTTTGATGTTCAGCGTTCCGCTCCACGTAAAAAGTAAACCGTGACGTGCATTTCGACTTGGCATCACACAATCAAACATATCAACCCCTAAAGCAATACATTCTAATAAATTTGCTGGAGTTCCAACCCCCATTAAATAGCGTGGTTTGTCTTTCGGTAGAATCGAACATACTAAATCTGTCATTTCATATAATTCATCTTCAGGTTCGCCTACAGATAGACCTCCAATTGCATTTCCTTCAGCATTGCAACTTGCAATTTTTTCTGCAGAAGCTACACGTAAATCCTTGTAAACACTTCCTTGAACAATAGGGAACAAGGCCTGAGAGTGACCGTATTTAGGTTCGCTTGCATTCATTTCGATGATACACCGATCCAACCAATCATGCGTAATTTTCAATGATTTTTTAGCATATTGGTAATCACACGGGTAGGGCGTGCATTCATCGAATGCCATAATAATATCAGCCCCAATGCTACGTTGAATTTGAATGGCGCGCTCTGGGGTAAAAAAATGATAACTTCCGTCTAAATGTGATTGAAATTTAACTCCTTCTTCGGTAATTTTTCGAGATGAAGCCAATGAATAAACTTGGTAACCACCACTATCTGTCAACATGGGCTTATTCCAACCTATAAATTTATGCAAGCCTCCAGCTGCCTCCATTGTAGTCATTCCAGGTCGCAAAAACAGGTGGTATGTATTCCCTAAAATAATTTGAGCTTTAATTGCATCTGAAAGTTCGTGTTGATGCACCCCTTTAACTGTACCAGCTGTACCAACAGGCATAAATATGGGTGTTTCAATCTCTCCATGATCGGTAAACACTTTACCTGTTCGTGCTTTTGACTGTTTATCTTGATGAAATACTTCAAAGTGCATAAATCTGTTGAAAAATAGATAGAACAAAGATACGGCGATTTAAATTAGGACATCATATTTGTAACGAGAATAAGAAAATGACCTATTTACCAAGTTTTCAGCTAGACATTTACCTTTTTGCCTTCATCGCATTTGGTCTTTTTGTTTTGATACAGCTCTTCTACCTTTTCTTCATTCAAGTGCGATTGGCCTATTATTCACCTGCTCCAAAGTCAACTCCATCCTATATGCCGGTGAGCATCATTATTGCAGCGCGAAATGAATCGGACAATTTGTACGAGAATTTACCCATTATTTTAAGTCAAGATTATCCGGAATTTGAAGTAATTGTGGTGAACAATCAATCAATAGACGACAGCAGTTGGCTTTTAACCGCATTTAGTCGCCAATTTCCAAACTTGAGGGTGGTAGAACTTGGTAGAAATCGTCACCTAAGACCGGGAAAGAAATTACCCATTACCTTAGCAATAAAAGCAGCAAAATACGAACACTTTTTATTAACGGACGCGGATTGCCGTCCGTCCTCTAACCAATGGATAAAGCAAATGGCTTCCCACTTCTCTTCGTCGAAGCAAATTGTAATAGGTTATGGCCCATATTCTAAAAGTAAAGGATTTTTAAATCGTTTAATTCGATTCGATACAGCATGGATTGGGGTTAGTTATTTCTCCATGGCTCTTGCCAAGCTTCCCTACATGGGTGTAGGTAGGAATTTGGCCTACACGAAACCAGTTTTCAATTCAGTAAATGGGTTTAAATCGCACTACGCCCTGCCTTCAGGGGATGATGATCTATTCATCCAAGAGGCAGCGAAAAAATCGAATTACACCGTTAATTTGGATCCAACATCTTATTGTTATTCGGCCGCTGCACCGAGTTGGGGAAGATGGATTCGACAGAAATCTCGTCACTATTCTACTTCAAGCCGTTATAAGCTTATCAAGAAATGGTTGTTAGGAATATATCCCTTATCCTTAATTCTCATGTGGGCATCTTTCGTTACTTTGATGTTCAATGGAGAATACAGGTTATTTTCCGCCAGTATTTTCTTTGTAATACTAATGCTAAAATGGTGGATACAAGGTCGTTGTTTATCAAAATTGAAGGAAAAAAGCTTTATCCCTTATTTTTTATTGTGGGATTTATTTTATGCCTTGATCATGCCGATAATCTACTATGTCACCGAACGTCAAAAATTATATAGATGGTAGAAAATGAACATTTATCCGAAAAAGCAAAACAAGATTTAACCCTTGTTGAGGATGCCTTGGCCGGAAATCAATTGGCGTATGCTACCTTAATGGAAAGGTACCGTGACTCCATCTACTTTATGATGGTGAAAATGGTGAAAAATCCGGATGATGCCGACGATCTTACTATTGAAGCATTTGGTAAAGCATTCAGTAGATTAGACCAATATTCGCCGAGCTTTGCTTTTAGTACATGGTTGTTTAAGATTGCCTCCAATAATTGTATAGATTTTATTCGAAAGAAACGAATTCAACTTACTTCAATGGATTCTGGAATTGTTATGGAGGATGGAGAAAAAATGCGTATCGATGCAAAATCCGCAACACTAAATCCTGAGGAGACGATTATGCAAGGACAACGTGTGGTCCATATGCGTCTTTTAGTAAGTAAACTAAAACCAAAATACCGCGATTTAGTTGAAAAAAGATATTTCGAAGAGCTGAGTTACGAAGAAATAGCCGAGCAAATGAACCTGCCGCTTGGAACAGTAAAAGCACAATTATTTAGAGCGCGCGACTTTTTGGCCGCCATGATGGAAAAAACAAAAGATACCATTTAGTGGAATTAATTACAGCTTATTTTCCTAAGCTGAGTTCAGTGCAAATTTCTCAGTTCAAACAGTTAAAGGAACTTTACGATCACTGGAACAGTCAAATCAATGTGATTTCCCGAAAAGATACGGATCACTTCTACGAAAGACATGTACTCCATTCTCTTGGTATCGCGAAGCTTATTCAGTTTAATGATAAAGCCTCAGTATTAGACGTTGGAACAGGTGGAGGATTTCCAGGGATTCCCTTAGCAATTTTATTTCCTAATACACATTTTACCTTGGTTGATTCCATTGGTAAAAAAATAAAAGTGGTCAACGAAGTCTCTAAAACGCTTGCTCTATCCAATGTTATTGGGATCCACAGCAGAGCAGAGCAGGTTGCTGGGAAATTCGACTTTATTGTAAGTAGAGCCGTTACGCAGATGCCAGAATTCATTCCGTGGGTCAATGGAAAAGTAAAAAAAGAAAACCTTCATTCACTAAAAAATGGGATTTTATATTTGAAAGGTGGAGATTTGACAGAAGAAATGAAACCCGTAAAACAAGAATTTAAAATCTATCCGTTAGCAGATTACTTCAAAGAAACATTTTTTGAAACCAAACATTTGGTTCATGTTTCTATGACAAAATAATCAATTCAATAAAACTGGGAAAATTAAGGTAAAACTTGGAATGGGAACCGTAAATGTCGTTCCTGATTGGACTTCTTTAAATTGATAATAGCCTACCATTCTCCCCATAGACGAATACAACTCACATCCACTGGTGTAGGAGTACGATTCTTTTGAGTCTATAATTGGTTGTTCACCAACAACACCTTCACCTGTAACTACATTCGAACCAAGTGTTAAATGATCCACTCGCCAATAGCGTCTCAACAACTGAACCTCAACATCTCCAGCATTATGTATGGTTATTTCATAGTTAAAGAAAAAAGAGCCTTCGTCCAGATTTGACAAATCTTCTCTAAACCATGATTTAACGGAAATCTGGATTTTATGTAAGGTTTCTGCTGACATTAATTCGAAATTAACTAATTATCATGGAACAATCAAGAAAACAGGATGTTCTTCAAAGTATCAATTTCTTCCTTTGAATTAAAGGAATGAAAACAAAACCTTAAACATTCTTTACCTGCAGGCACCGTCGGAGTGAATATTGGTTTCGTAAATATCCCCTGTTCTGTGCATCTTGTTGCCAAATGACGCAATTGTTCAACACTTACGCCTCGATACACCTGAATTGGTGAGTTTGGCTCAGAAATCAATAAAGGAGAAGTATTTTCTCGAAAATAAGTAAGGTTTTCATGTAAAGATTTTTGCCTGGAATAGATGTCCTTTCTCTTTACCAACGATTGAACGCGCTGATAAAAATCTTCCGAAGGAGCTGTTGTATAAATAAATGGTCTTGAAAAATTTACCAAATATTGTTTTGTTTTATCTGAGCACAATACCGCAGCTCCGTGGTATCCATATGCTTTTCCAAATGTAACAACGCGTATAAAAACTCTCTCTTGCATTGCTCTACCGTGAACGATTCCTTTTCCATTTTCTCCAAAAACACCAACGGCATGGGCTTCATCCACGATCACTCGAGCACCAAATTTATCCGCTAACTCAAGAATTCCACGCAGCGGGGCCATATCACCCTCCATGGAATAAAGCGATTCAACAGCAATGTAGCTTGCGCCTTTAGTTTTTTTTAATTTCTTTTCTAAATCTTCAAGGTCATTGTGTTTGAAAGTCATGGCGTCGGCGTGCGAAAGTCGAATACCATCACGAATACTTGCATGTACGTATTCATCGTAAACAATTGTATCTCCACGTTGCGGAATACAAGAAAACACACCAAGATTTGCTGTATATCCTGAATTAAATAACAGGGCCTCGTCCGCATCGAAAAAATTAGCAAGTGAAATTTCAACTTCGAGTGATAGTTCAGTGGTTCCTGATAACAACCTCGAACCAGTTGATCCTTTGCGACTCAGAATTTTAATAGGAACATTAGATAGGCCTAAATAATCGTTTGAAAAAAAATCGATGGAACTTGAAAAAACATTAATTGAACGAAGTTGATTATTCGCTATTCTATCTTCTATTTTTTTATCAAAAGACGAATCCACTAATTTAAAGTAGTAACTTTTCTCGGTTCAAAACCGTTCTTCAAGGCTTCCTCTCTAGCCGATTTAAGCGCTGCCTCTTTAACTTTTTCCTCTTCTTTCTTCTTAAGCAAAATTTCATCAGGTTGAGAAATTGGTTGAGGTGCATCTTGAAAAGCTGTTTTAGGAATCAACCCTAAAATATCAAACATCTCTTTGTCTTCGTTGAACTCAGGATTAGGGGTGGTTAAAAGCTTATCTCCCGCAAAAATTGATCCCGCACCGGCTAGAAAACACAAGGCTTGTCCTTCCATACTCATCTTTGTTCGTCCTGCAGATAACCTAACAATTGATTGAGGAAAAACAATACGTGTTGTGGCAACCATTCGAATCATTTCCCATTGTTCAATTGGTTTTTGATCTTCCAACGGAGTACCTTCCACAGCAACCAAGGCATTAATTGGAATACTTTCCGGTGGATTTTCCATTTTCATGTAGCTCATCAATAATCCTATTCGATCTTCGACTGCTTCTCCCATTCCAATAATTCCACCAGAACAAACTGTAATTCCTGCTTTTCTGGCATTTTCAATTGTATTTAAACGGTCTTCGTATTCTCTTGTTGAAATTATATCTCCATAAAATTCTGGAGAAGAGTCTAAATTGTGGTTATACGCAAATAGTCCAGCCTTTTTTAATCGTACTGCCTGATCTTCGTTCAGCATGCCTAGCGTACAACACACTTCCATTCCAAGATTATTTACTTCCTGAACCATTTCGACTACATTGTCAAAATCTTTGTTGTCACGAACTTCTCGCCAGGCTGCTCCCATACACAATCTTGACGAGCCATTTGCCTTTGCATTTTTTGCTTGCTCTATAACGGATTCAACACTCATTAATTTATGTGCGTTTACTTCCGTGTGGTATCGCGCCGCTTGCGGACAATACCCACAATCTTCTGGACATCCACCAGTTTTTATACTTAATAAGGAAGACATTTGAACTTCTCGCGGATTGTGATAGTTGCGATGAATTGTAGCAGCTTCAAATACTAATTCTAACAATGGTTTATTGTACAAGGCCAATAAATCTTGCTTGGTTTGATAGTCCGGATTTACTTTCATAATACAAATATACTAGGATAAAGCTAAAAGCACTAATTTCAAAAAAAAGGAATTTCTACCTTTAGTTTGTCGTTAATAGGCATGCGGCGTAGGCTTTTATTGCGCGCTTTTCTCCAAAAGAATCCACTTTTTCATGTGTTGTGGCTTTGATTGAAATATCCTCGATGTCGACCTCTAAAATTTCTGCAATTATTTTTTGCATTTGGGGAATGTGTGGATTTAATTTAGGAGTTTCTAGAATAACTGTTGCGTCAATGTTGTTGGTGCTATATCCTTTTGCTTTCACCAAAGAAACAACCTCTTTCAATAGAATTTTCGAGTCGATTCCCTTGTATTTTGGATCTGTATCGGAAAAATGAAAACCTATGTCTCTCAAATTCGCCGCACCAAGTAAGGCATCACAAATGGCGTGGAGCAAAACATCCGCATCCGAATGTCCAATTGCACCAAATTCTGAGTGAATTTTAACTCCACCAACAACAAGGTCATATCCTGATCCTAATCGATGAACATCAATGCCGTAACCAATGCGAATTTTCATTATTCTTGCCCAGCAGATGATTGGCTAGAGAAGTTTTCTCCTAAATTGAAACGTAGAGTAAAACGGAGCGTATTTGCCAGAGGACTGTTGCGACCGCTGATTGAAGCCAAATACGAAAAATCTATGGCGAAAGCGTTGTACTTTAAACTTGCACCTAAATTAATAAACTGACGATTACCTTTATTTCTAGCTTCGTAAAATAAACCCCCGCGAATAGCAAAGACATTGTTGTACCACCATTCAACTCCGGTAGCGATATTGATTTCAGTTAATTCTTCTTTTAACTTAGACCATTTAGCAACTTCATATTTCCCATCTGTATTTTGGATATAATCTCCATTTTCATCCGTAACTGGAGCTCCAGGTGCATCGTAGAATGATTGAATCATTCCAGAAATTACTCCCACATCGTCAGATTTACCAGAAATCATCGTAACTGTCCCATCCACAAGATCATAATACGCGGGTGTCGGTACAAGTAAACGCTGAAGATCTAAAGAAAATGTTACTTTGTTGTATTGATCGAATTGTGCATCAAAAGCATTTCCAATTTTCATGTTCATTGGAATGAAATCTCGTTGAGAAAGTTCAGAGTAGGCAACTTTGTTTCCGATGTTATTTAACGTTAAAGCTGAGCGATAAGTTCCTTTTACTTTGCCAATTTTTGCTTCATCGTTGTTGTAACAGAAAGATAAATCAGCTGCACCGACAATTCCTGCTTTGGTATTAATCCCGCCAACTGTTAAACCTCCAGTTAAATTTGAATAGGCGAATTTTCCGTTTAAACCAATACTGAATTTATCTGCAAGACGAAATGCATAAGCTCCTGTAAGTTCGTACTCGCTTGGTTTATCGTCGCGAATTACATTTCCTTGGGCATCCGTAAAAGTTATTTCTCCCAGACTAAAAAAACGTAACGAACCTCCCACGGAGTGAGTTTTATTGATTTTATAAAATCCAGAAAGATAACTAAGATGAATATCGTTGGTAAGTTGACGCAGCCATGGCGTGTACGATAAACTAAACTCCGATTTCTGTTCAGCAAAACTAAGTCCTGCCGTATTCCAATAAACTGAGGTAGAACTTGGACTCAAAGCAGTTCCGGCATCCCCCATTCCTCCTGCTCTAGAATCAGGCGTAATGGCCATAAATGGTAAAGCTGTAGTAATGGTATTGAGTTGCAAATCATTGTCGGAAGCTCCACTACCTCCAGTCGGTTGTGCAAAAACATATCCAAGGGGAATGAAAAGAACCAACCAAAAAGATAAAATTTTCATTTAAAATTAATTGAGTTGGTAAATATACGAAAACACAGAGTTTTTATTGTGTAATCAGCGTAAAATAGCCAATTTTTCCATTTTTTCAGCAGTAATACCATCAGGAGTTCGCACCTTTATTCGGTAAATATAAACCCCTTTAGCGAGTTGATCTCCGAAATCATCTCTTCCATCCCATTGAAGACCTTCCACGCGAAAACCTTGAGTTGGAACAGTTTGTTGAATGGTTCTTACCAACTTTCCTGAGACTGTCATCACTTGCACTTGAACATCCAAACTACTGCAGGACTGATTATGTTCGAACATGAAAGAGGTTGATGTTGTGAAAGGATTGGGGTAATTTAAAACTCGTGTTAAAAAAGGTTCTTCTTTATTTTGAACGACAAAGTTTATTTCCATGGTTGATGAGTTATTGTTCACATCCCAAACCTTAACTTGGATGGTGTGTGGCCCTGGCGTTAAGTTCACGAACTGATAACGAACTTCACCAGACTGATAACTATCCAAATCAGAGGCGTAATAATCGTTCAAGATTATTGGTTTTGCTGTATTTCCATCAAGAATAGCCGTTAGGTCGTGACCGATGCCATTTCCGACCGTATTTATTCCATTTTCATCGATTGCCTTAACGATTAAAACAGGATTATTGTCAGTAATTGATCCATCAACAAACGAATAATCGTTTATAAATAACGTAACCTCAGGACCTGTTTCATCATTTATTCCATTCGGATTAATACCACCTATTCTGAAGTTTGTATCAAATCCTTGTGCATCAACTAAATCATTTTCCGCATAATAACTTATCTTTCCTTTACCGTACGAAAGTGCAATATCTTTAGGTACCACGTAAGAAAATTCAAATTGACCATTTTTTACTGAAGCTTTTCCTTTATATACAATATTACGTTGGAGTTCGTATGATATTTCTGGTGATTCAGGATCTTGAGCAAGCGTTTTTTGAATTTTTACCTTGTCGTAGATGGATGGCAATATTTTTCCATTGAAGGTTGTCATTAAATTTCCATTCTGATCTTCTAAATGACCCTTTACGGTCACCTTACTCAATGCTTTCATAGTATCCACATAGGACAATGGGTCATTACCATTAATGCTATCGGTCACAATGTTAAAACGTGGTAATCCAATTTTTAAAGCAGGATCCCCAATTAATGTAAAACTTCTTTTGTTTGTAGATGACCCAGCACTATTTTTTGTTCGTCGCATAATTTCACCAAAGCTAAGCGGTTTTCCATCTGCATCTCGATCAAAAACGTGCGAATAAAAAGCTTGTCCTGTAGAGCTATTAACACCAAAATATACGGATCTAGTGGTAGTCATCAGGGCAATTGCTCCACCCGCAGGATTCAGTGCTAACCATTCGCCGGCCGAAACACGCGATGGATCATCGTATTTGGTAAATTCACAAGTAGCTGAAACAAATAAATGAAGCGCGTTAATATTACTCCATGAGTTAATTTGAGGTATGGTAACCACACGCTCTTCGGCTAGTCCAACTTCGCCACCATGTCCAACATAATTAACGATTAATGCACCGCGTTGAACACGATCTGTTATTGCGTTGAGGACATCTGGATAACGTTGTCCTCCGGCAGTGACTTCTTGCGGGAATGCATCCATGTAAAGTTTATCGCAATTCATCTCAAAATGCTGATTTTTTACCAACTCATACTGAGGCTCTGTATCTATATTTATGAAATAACCATTTTCTTCATCATCAGCAATTTGTACAAACTTTGTTCGCCAATCACCGAAAGTGTTGTCATTTGAAGTTCCTAAACAACAAGATGCGTTTGAATTATTAAAAAGTGATGAACCATTTTTGATGTAATGTTCGATTTTATCTACTTGCTGTTTTGCTTGTGTCACATCAGAAGCAAGAATCCTTCCTACTCCGATATCCATTAAATCATTCGGGCTAATAGACTCGTTATTGTCAAGCATTCCGTAATAATCATCTGTTACCAAAGCCTCAATATGGTTTTCACTGTTTTCCATTTGATAGGTGAGCATCATGTTATTATTATTTGCCACTCTATTCTTAGGATCGAAGGTGCCATCTCCAAATAATAATAAAGAATTAAATTTTAAATTCCCTGCGGCAATACCTCTATCGTAAAACATCTTGGCCATCATTTTAATGGCTGTTGGATCTGGTGCTCCGGAGCTAAATTCATTATAGACTTGTTCATTGGTTACCACATGTACTATTAATCCTTCCTCTCTGTGAAGATTTGCCAATCTTTCTGCTTGAGAAAGAAAAGTAGGATGAGAAACAATTAATAAATGAGGTTCTTCTAAAGCATGCAAATTTTGATTCTCGATTGGTCCGATTCTATTTGGAGTAAAGAAACTTGTTCCATTTGATGCAATGAATTCCTTGTAACTGTAATCTGTCTTGAATTGAAATGTGCCATTCTGAAAAATTCCTTGTATCTTTTTTGGGTTATTTACATCCGAAATATCCCAAACAAAACCTGAACTCGGAAATGAAGAAATTGAATAATTCGCAACATTTCCTGGTTGTTGAATTGTTAAATTCCTAAATCCAAATTGCGTCCCAAAAAAAACAAGTTTTCTACGTGTATTTAAAAGTATGCGATCCAAATAAGTAAAGGTGTTGGGAGTACTGCGGGTTATAGAAATTTTTAACGGAATAGTGCTGGCAGGCGAATTAAGTTGAAAAACTTTCGCTGATCGTGCATAATCAGCACCTACAGCTGGTAAATTTGCATCTAATAGTACAAGTCCGTTGACAGAATACTTTTGAGATGTTCCTGATGAAGATGGTGAGTTAGTTGCAATCGCCGTTTTAAATCGAACTGCTGAAGTATCAATATTTGGAATAGCGAAATTAAAAGTTCTTTCAAGCTCAGAATCAAATAATTCCCCATACCAACGCTGACCGCCAGAAACAAGGTTTACTAAATCAGTTTCGTAAATATCTCTGTAATCATAAGAGGAAACTTCAACACTTGGGTCATCCGATATTAGCGTTTCGTTTGTTATTCTCAAAGGTGTTAAATTAGGATTAATATTTATGAAATAGTAAGATTCATCGCTGTATAAATTTCTTTTTTGATCAAACTCGACCGTACCGTTTGCATACCATTTGTGTGGGCCCTGTGCATAAAAAAGGATGTAGTCATTTTGGTCAAAACTTCCATCCTGAT
>CAZLVX010000026.1:7512-21211 GCA_964562965.1 uncultured Lishizhenia sp. | reverse complement strand
AAATTTCCCTCACTATCTGCCCATTCATCCCAAATTGAAACATTATTTTCTCTTAAATAACTGATATTAGTTTCACCTTTTAAGAACCACAACAATTCATGAATAATCGATCTTAAATGTAGTTTCTTCGTAGTTAAAACAGGAAATCCTTCTTCCAAATTAAAACGCATCTGATAACCAAATACCGAAAGGGTACCGGTTCCTGTTCTGTCTTCTTTCTTAACTCCATTGTCTAAAATGTGCTGAAGTAAATCGTGGTATTGTTTCATTTGCTCGTTAATCTTCTTTATCTATGCTATAGGTACATATGAATTCTCTTACGAAATTAGCCTTTATCTTTAAGATGTTAATCGCTGATAGTTTGAATTTTTAAACAAGTTCTTCTAGTTCTTAACAGCTAAAATATTGACTATCTTTATCCAATGAGAATATGGTTTGTTAGTTTGTTTTTATTAGTCGCTTCTTTTTGTTATTCTCAAAAATCGTTGAAGAAGAAATACAGAGGAACTTATGAAGGAGAGATTCCCTCCTACCAGGTTTTTAATGGAGATTCACCACTTGAAATTGCTAAAACTTCTATTTCTGTTGAGCTTAGTAAAGATAATATTGCGCTGAAAATAGGGAAGTTAAGCTATGATGGGAATTTTTCCATTAATTCAACTGAAACGGAAATTATTATATTGGCCACCATTGAAGGTCTTTCGATACCGGAAAAAATCACATTGAATAAAAAAAACAAAGACATGATTCGTTTTGGACGTAGTCCGCAACCAAATGCTAGGTTGACAAAGGTAAAGAGATCAAAAAGGTAGTGCCTTTTCCGAGAGAACTCTTGACGTCTATTTTTCCGTGATGCGCGTCAATAATCAATTTAACGTAGTATAGACCGAGACCAAATCCTTTTACGTTGTGTAGGTTACCTGTTGGAACACGATAGAATTTATCGAATATCATTCCCAGATTTTCTCTTTTGATGCCAATTCCGTTGTCTTCTATAATAACCATAAGTTTATTTCGCTCATTACGCGTAGTGATTTTAATTAACGGCGTTTCTTCACAATATTTAGCTGCGTTGTCGAGTAAATTATAAATCACATTGGTCATGTGAACCGGATCCGCTTGAATAGAAAATTGAGTGCCTTGAAAATCCAAAAGTACCTGCCCACCATTTGCGAGGTGATTAAATTCAAAGTTTTCTTTGACTTCTAACAATAACTCGTGCATATTGAACTCCTCTTTCTTCAAGACCACTTGATCTCTATCAAGTTTGGCCACATTCAATACACGTTCAACTTGATTTTCTAGTCTTTTATTCTCTTTATAAATTATTCCAGCGTATCGCTTTATTTTCTCAAGATCAGCTTCTTCGCTCCGCATCAACATTTCACTGGACAAACTAATGGTAGAAATAGGTGTTTTCAATTCGTGCGTCATGTTGTTTATAAAATCTGTTTTAACTTCAGAAAGTCTTTTTTGTCGGATAATAATTACCAAGCTATAAGCAAAAAATACCACTACTAAAATAACAATGGCTGTAATGTATAACCAAGGAGAAAAAAATTGAGCGGCTTCGATAGATTTATTGTTCAAACTTGGAAAATAAACTGTAAAGTAATGACCGTCTTTTTTTAAATTCAAATCCTTTGCTGTAAGATTTATGGTCTGTTCTTTCGTCGTTTCGTAAATTGAATCACCCTTAAACTCGATGAGTTTACTTAAATAAATCGTGTCAAGAAAACAGTCGTATATACCATAGACGAAATCTTGATCGATGTTTTGCGCATAAAAAGACTTTTTAAGTAAGGTCTCTAAATAATAAGGCTGAAGTTCTTCCGTGATATCTACCGTATACTGATTTTCGTTTATTTTTTTTACGGCGCCGTACAAATCAATTGGATCTTTGGCATTCGTTTGAATCGTTTTCGCAACATTCTGCAATGCGCGTACAGTATTGTAGTTAAAATCTCGAGCATTTAAACTGTCTTCTTTGTTCTGAATGGCAATGTCGTTTTCTTGGATTTCAAGAGTTTTCTTTACCCATATCAATTGAACAATAAGAATACTGGTCAACGAAAGTAAACCTAAAATGACAACAGCATAAATCGTCTTTCGACTCATGCATCAAAACTAATGAAAATCTTGAATTTAAAACCCTTGAACTCCGTTGACGGTAGTATACTTTAACACATTTTTCTTTTCTGGGTGTATTCTAGCAAATGCAGACTGTACCGCCAAAGTACCTTCGTGGAACCCACAAAGGATGAGTTTGAGTTTGTTTTCATAGGTATTTACATCCCCCACGGCATAAATTCCTGGAATGTTAGTTGAATAATCAAGCGTATCAACTTTAATAGCACTCTTTTCTATTTCTAATCCCCAATCGGCAATTGGTCCAAGGCTTGGTTTCAGTCCAAATAAAGGAATGAAGTGATCTGTTTCATGAACCATTTCTCCATTTACCTGATGTGTGATATGGACGGCATTTAACTTTCCATTTCCTGAGAGACCAGTTACTTCTGCTTCCGTAACAAGTTTGATTTTTCCTTCATCCGCCATGTTGATTACCTTTTGGACAGAGTCTAAATGCCCTCTAAACGAACTGCTTCTGTGCACCAATACTACCTCTTTCGCAATGTTGTTTTCTGCTAAAAAAATCGACCAGTCTAGCGCAGAATCTCCACCTCCAGCAATGACACACTTTTTGTCTTGATAAAACGCAGGATCTTTAATAATATACTCGACGCCTTTGTCTTCAAAATCTACAATATTTTCAATTGGTGGTTTTCTCGGTTCAAAAACACCTAGGCCACCCGCAATAATTACGATTGGAGCTTCATGTTTTGTTCCTTTAACCGTAGTAACCACAAATTTACCATCTTCATTCTTTTCAATGGTATTTGCCGCTTCTCCTAACGTAAAACCTGGTTTAAATGGCTCAGCTTGCTTCATTAAGTTGTCCACTAAATCTCCAGCTAAAATTTCCGGGAAACCAGGAATATCATAAATTGGCTTTTTGGGATAGATCTCCGAACACTGACCTCCAGGTTGGGGAAGTGAATCTATTAAATGACATCGAAGCTTAAGTAAACCGGCTTCAAAAACTGTGAATAAGCCCACAGGACCCGCTCCAATTATAATAATATCTGTTTGAATCATTTTTTTGTATTAAAAAAAGCGTTGCAAAATTACGCAATATAGACCTAACAATTATAGTGGCGTATTGTTTATTTACGCAAACAAAAAACCGAAGTAAGTGCTGCCGTTTCGGTTCTCAATCGAAATTCACCTAAATCGAGTCCACGATAACCATTTTTGAGAGCAATTTCAACCTCATCGACGGTAAAATCACCCTCTGGACCAATCAAAATAGGGTTATTTAGAATGTCTGATTCCGACGAAACTTTATCACCCGGATAGCAATGTGCAATGAACCCATTTTGATATTCTGAAACAAAAGAACTTACATCTTTGCTCCATTCAATTTCCGGAAGATAAAAACGCTTCGACTGTTTCATAGCCGCAACTGCAATTTTCTCCAATCTTTCCATTTTGATTTGAGTTCGCTCACTGTTTTTAGAAAGAAGGAATGTTAGTTTTGTGAGTCCTAATTCCACTGCTTTTTCAACAAACCATTCAATACGATCTATACTCTTAGTTGGGCAAACGGCAATATGAATTTCCTTAGTTTTTGGGTGAACGTTATATGAATCTACTCGAACTTTACACTTTTTTGGATGTGCATCCACAATTTTTCCATGTGCACTCAAACCCTTTCCGTTTAATAAAGTTAAAGTATCGCCTAAACCTAAGCGTAAAACACGAACACTATGTTTAGATTCTTCTTCGTTTAACTCAATAACTTTATCATTTTCCGAAAGTGTGGGAATGTAAAACTGCGCCATTAATGTATAATTTGAAATACAAGTTCTCTCAAAAGCTCAGGACTTGTTGCGTTTGCACTTCCTACTCCTTTAGATTTTAAATCGTATTCATGAAGTAGAGCCACAACAGATGCTATCTTCTTAGGGTCGTACAGATTTTTTGAAATGAGCAATTCTCCCACTACAAATTGATGTAATCCCAATTGTTGGGCCAGTGCTTCCTTTGTTTTAACAGGAAAAAAATGAATCCGCATCAATTGAGAAAAATGCTTGAAAAGTGCAGAAATCACATTCGGAAACTCTAGGGCTTTTGGGTTGTATTCAAAATATTGCACAATTTTCATCGCCTTAACTGAATCTTTTTTAGCCACTGCGTTTGTCAACTCAAAGGCGTTGTAATCTTTGGAAATTCCTATATTTTCCTCCACATGGATGTCGTTAATAGTGGTGCCTTTTTCAATAATAATTGACAATTTCTCTAATTCATTGACAATTCGGCTTAAATCATTTCCTAAAAACTCAGCCAACAACATCGCAGCTTTAGAAGTTATATCATAGCCAATTCCCTTCACATAGCGTTGAATCCATTCGGAGAGTTGATATTCCCTTACCTTTTCCGATTTTAATATTATACCTTCTTTTTGCGCCGCTTTAACTATTTTTTTCCTAGCATCGATAAACTTGTATTTGTGACAAATAACAAAAACGGTGAAATCATTAGGTTGTTCAAAATAAGACTCGAGTTCGTCTAGTTGTTTGAAATCTTGAGCTTCTTTCAAAACAACAACGCGTCGTTCCGCCATCATCGGATAAGATTTCAATTCACTTAATAGCGATAACAATTCTGCATCTTTTCCATATAAAATGGTTTGGTTAAAGTCGCGCTCATGTTCAGGTAAGGCATGTTGAATTATAGCGTCGCACACAAGATCAATATAATAAGGTTCTTCCCCATGAAGTAAATAAACTTTACTCAGGTCTCCAGCCTTAATTTTTTTAATGATCTCCTTGACATCCATGTATCAAAAATAGAAACTTATATCAAGTCTACAATGTCCGACTAAGTAGTTTTGTGTAGCTCAGCATCCAAATCTATGTGTAATTTACCTATTGCTTACTTTATTTTCTTTTAATATCAGGTGAAAGTGGACACCTTTGGTTTAAGAAATTTACACACACATTAAAATTTACAACATGAAAACAAAATTCACCACCCTTCTTTTTGCAAGCGTCCTAACTCTTTCTTTTACGTCAAGTTTTGCACAGTCATATGAAAATATTCCTTTTTCAATAATTAAGGTGTATGAAAATCCGAGCAATCATGCAATTACCGTTGCTTGGAATGACGATAGAATTGATGAAATAGAGATTTTAACGTCTAATGGGATTTTTATGCCATCCATACCTGTTTTTGATTCAAAACAAATTCACCTTAACGGATTAGAGGACGGTATTTACTATTTGAATTTTAAATCTAAAGGCGAAATTCTTCAAACCAAACTAATAACTGTAGAAAATACAGCGCTTATTTCTAAACTATAACAAACTCAATTTCGCACGCTATGAAAACGACATCTATTTTTTGTTCAATCAGACCTTGGTAAGTCTCTGCCAAATATCCCAGCTCGCCAGGGCTTGATGTTTCAACATGCTTTCACCATTCATCGTACAAGCTCCTCGTTTTTTTGCTTCTCGTAAAAAATTAGTTTCACTGGGATTATAAATTAAATCAATCACAAGGTGGTCATCCGATAAACTATCATAAGGAAATTCAATAGTTTCCATAACATTTGGATACATCCCAATTGGCGAACAATTAACAATCAACTTACACGCATTTACCATGTGATGATTTATTTCCGAAAATGAAAATGTTTTTAATTTTCCTGATGGGTTACGCGAAATATAAAGCACATCAATCCCAATTTTCTGGAGAGTCCAAGCAATCGCTTTTGAGGCACCACCCGTACCAATTATCAATGCTCGTTCGTGATGAAAGGTAAGAAACGGTTTTATAGATTGTCTAAACCCAATAACGTCTGTATTAAAACCTATTTTTTCGTTAGCTGAAAAGGCGATCGTGTTAACTGCACCGATTTGTCTTGCTTCATCATCAAGAAAATCTAAATGTGGCAGGACAAGTTCTTTATATGGAATCGTCACATTCAGCCCATCTGGCTTAGAATTAAAAACCTCTGAAATCAACGAAATGGAAGAAATCTCAAATGGTTCATATGTTGCGTTAATATTGTTTTCTGTAAAAAAATTACTAAAAAATTTAGGCGAAAATGAATGGGCCAAGGAAGAACCTACAAGTCCGTATTTCCGCATCACGAGATCGAATCAAATCCTGTATATGGCCTCAAGGCCTCTGGAATTACAATTTCAGTTTCCGTTTGAAAGTTTTCCAATAATGCCGCGACGATTCGAGGTAGTGCTAGGGCTGAACCGTTTAAAGTGTGAGCCAGTTGACTTTTTTTATCTGCATCTTTGAAACGTAATTTAAGTCTATTAGACTGAAATGTGTCGAATCGAGATACCGAACTAACTTCTAACCACTTTTCTTGTGCTGCGGAATATACTTCGAAATCATACGTCATTGCAGATGCAAAGCCCATATCACCACCACAAAGTCGAAGAATTCTAAATTCCAAGCCTAATTTTGATAATAACCCTTTCACATGCTCCATCATTTCTTCCAAAGCGGCAGCAGTATTAGTTGGGTGTTCAATTCTAACTATTTCAACTTTATCGAATTGATGAAGTCGATTCAATCCCCTAACATCTTTTCCATAAGACCCGGCTTCACGTCGAAAACATGGGGTATACCCACACATTTTAATGGAAAAATCAGGTCCAGGTAAAATAACATCTCTGTAGATATTTGTAAGAGGTACTTCTGCAGTGGGAATCATGTAAAAATCATCCGCTGGCATGTAGTACATCTGACCTTCTTTATCGGGCAATTGACCGGTTCCAATTCCACTCGCCTCATTTACCATGTGTGGAGAAATAAACTCTTCATATCCTGCGTTTTGTGCTTCGTCAAGAAAAAATGCAATCAATGCACGTTGTAATTTAGCTCCTTTGCCTCGGTAAAAAGGAAATCCGGCACCAGTAACCTTTACCCCTAATTCAAAATCTATGAGGTTGTATTTTTTAGCTAAATCCCAGTGCGGTTGTGCATTAAACGAAAAAATTGGTCTGCTACCATGGGAAAAAACTGTTTCATTATCTGCAGCATCTCTTCCGCTTTTGACAAGCTCATTCGGAACGTTTGGAAGTGTGTACAATAACGTTTGTATTTGAGTTTCCAATTCCTCAACTTTAACTTTTAATTGAGACTCAGAAACTTTTAGTGCTGCTGTTTTTTCTTTTAGCGTATTCGCTTCTGCTATTTTTCCAGTCTTAAATAGATCTCCTATTTCTTTTGCCAGGGAATTCGACTCTGCTGCTATATTGTCGAGTGATGTCTTGTTTTTTCGCCATTCACCATCTAACTCAAGTAGTTGATTTAACTTATCGGTTGCGTCAATTTGACGTTTCTTAAGGCCATCAATTATGGTCTCTTTTTCTGTTCTTATGCGTTGTATTTCTAACATGAGGATTATTTCGAGTGCAAAGATACAAAACCATTATGGTAATAATTTTACCATTGCTTGATATTCATTCTTATACGTTTCAATTCCTTTACAATTTAATTCTTGCTTCTTTGCTTTAAAACCCTCTATTCGATTTCCTGGGTCAGGATGTGTACTTAAAAACTCAGGAACTTTGGAGCCTCCCATTGCTTGAATTTTTTCAAAAAAACCGGCGCCTCCCGCTGCATTGTAAGGAGTAGGACATAGGTACTGTACAGAACAATTATCTGCTTCAACCTCATGATTTCTTGAGAATTTCAGTCCGATTAAGGCTCCGCCTACCTGTTTAATAGCCTCTTGTTTGCCGGCTATTACTTCTAATAAAACCTGAACGCCAAACATTTGTGTCATCTGTCTAGTTGAATGACGCATATCTGCATGTCCCATTTCATGACCTAATACACCAGCCAATTGATCACCGGACTCTAAAAATTTTAATATACCAGTGAAAACATAGATATACCCACCCGGCGTACAAAATGCATTTAGCGTGGAATCATCGTGAATAACACGTATTCGCCAAGGAAACTCATTCTTATACTTAAGTTGACCGGAATTTAAAAGTTCGTTTCGAATACCATAAATGTATTGATATACCTTCGAGTTCTTGGTGGAATCTAAAATATTATAACCGCTTGTATCACTTTCAATTTGGGACGCAACTTGCGCTCCCAATTTCTTATCATCTTCTATTGAAAATAAATTTACTGATTTTCCCGATTTACAACTGGTCAGAAAAATTAAGGAAATACCAAAAAAATATAGCGCTTTCATCTTATTGAAATACAGTTAAATTAGTGCCGTCATAGGCCGCAAAAACAATTTTCGGGTGTGACTCTTGCCAAAACATATTTCCACTTTTGTCAATGCCAATTGCACCAGCAAAACCATCAAATTCTGCAAGTTCATTAAAAGACTTTTGGAATGCCTCATTAATCTTCATACCATCCGTGACTCTAGTTACTATTTTGGTAGCAACAGCAGCACTGACTATATCTTCTCCAACTCCTGTGCAACTAACTGCGCAATCATCATTAGCATAATTTCCTGCAACCGTTGCAGAGTCCGAGATTCTTCCAGGAATTTCAAAGCCTTTACCTCCTGTTGAAGTCGCTGCTGCTAAATTTCCATGAACATCCAAAGCAACGCAACCAACAGTTCCAACACCATTAGCCGCCACTTTTTCTTCGTATTCTCTTCTTCTTTGGGGAATTTCCGTTGAAAATTTTGTGGCACCATGCCCATAGGCAAATGCATTGGCACCTTCACCTCCCAATACACGATCGTCCACATTTTGGAGTAGGTTTGCTATATCGATTGGATTCTTAACTTCTTGAATATTAACAACACCACTGAATTTTTTTGATTTCCCATCCATGAGCGAAGCACTCATTCGAATTACACCATCTCGTTGAATTTGAGATCCAATTCCTGCATTGAATAAAGCATCGTCTTCCAATAGCTTAACAGCATACACAACTGTTTCCTTGGCAGAATGAGTGCGCAAATATTCATGTGCCAACGTAATTATGCGTTCCATTGCCTGTTGTTTGGCAATTTTTGTTTCGGTAGATTGAGAGGACTCGCTAAAAAAACCTCCATGTATGAGTAACTTCATCAGGCCTTGGCTTTGCTATGAATGGTGAATTTATGTTCGTTTAATTGGTAATTATCTCCTATACTCATAACATGCATGATTAGATTTTTAATACTAATAGGCTCCCCTAAATCGACATCCGTAATGTTTGTGTCTGCAATTTGACGTCCGTCCACCAGAATTACAAGACCAGAACCAAGAGCTTCCATTAAATTGCCGTTAGTAATTAGAAGACCTGTATCCTCCCCTAGACCTATTCCTAACATTTTCGGATTGCTGACGACAGCTTGACACAACCTGCCAATTCTTCCTCTTTGAACGAAATGTGTATCGATGATTACATGATCAATTAATCCTAATCCTCCAGTAATTTTTACTTCTCCTTTAAGAAGGGCTTCTTGACTTGAACCTTGATATATCATTGATTTAGACGCCGAATGGGCTCCTGCCGAAGTTCCAACATAAATAAAATCTTCTTCGTGGTATTTCTGAATAATTAAATCATGCATCGGTGTTCCGCCAATAATAGAGGTAAGTCGCAATTGATCTCCTCCGGTGAAGAAAATCACATCGGCTTTTTTCACTCTTTCTACTACCTCATCCTCTAAGGCCTCTTCGCGTTTACTAATTTTCAATACATGAACATTGTCAGCACCCAAAAAGGCAAATGCTTTCGCATATTCAGCGCCAACCGTATCTGGAATTTTTGAAGCGGTAGGAACAATCTCTATTCTGGAATTTAACCCGTTTTTCGACTCATCGATAATTCTTTTCAAAATACCTTTTTCGAAAAAATTCAGGTTTTTTTCTACTTGATCTTCAAAATTACTTTCTGTAAAACTACCTTTGTCAACAGCCCCCCCAATGATAATTAGCTTTCCTTTTGGTGTCATAAAACAAAAATAAAAGTTTTTAATGTCCAAACAGGAAAACTGAATTTGTACTTTTCAACAAATTTCCACTTAAGTTATTTGCAAAAGGCTGTTGATTACTATTGCCTGATATTCATCTAACTGAAAGCTTAATTCCTACTTTTGGCCTAATAGAAATTAGAATGTTGATTAATATTATTAACAAAAGCAAGCATGAATTGCCTCGATATGAGACAATTGGTTCGTCTGGAATGGACGTTCGAGCAAATTTAGATGCACCGATTCAAATTGCACCGCTGGGCAGAGCGTTGGTAAAGACGGGGTTGTTTCTAGAAATGTCACCCGGATTAGAGTGTCAAGTTAGACCCAGAAGTGGCTTAGCCTTGAAAAAAGGTATCACCGTTTTGAATACGCCCGGAACTATTGATGCTGATTACAGAGGAGAAGTTGGGGTGATTTTAGTGAATTTATCAAACGAAACATTTTGTGTTGAGGACGGTGAACGCATCGCTCAGTTGGTGTTTTGCAAAATTGAGCAAATAGAATTAAAACAAGTGAATGTACTGTCTGACACAGATCGCGGAAGCGGAGGTTTTGGAAGTACCGGTGTAAATTAAAATGAAAAAACTATGAATATTATTGTGCCTATGGCCGGAAGAGGCAGTCGCTTAAGACCTCACACATTGACTGTTCCCAAACCACTTGTGCCTGTTGGAGGGAAACCTATCGTATATAGACTTGTCGAAGATATCGCACAAGTATGTCATGAAAAAATTAACGAAATCGCTTTTGTAATTGGTGACTTTGGTGATGATGTAGAAAGAGAACTATTGGAGGTTGCAGAAAGTCTCGGGGCAAAAGGTTCCATTCATTATCAAGACAAACCTCTTGGAACAGCACATGCCGTGTTGTGCGCAGCAGAAAAATTAGTTGGACCTACAGTTGTGGCCTTCGCAGATACTCTCTTCAAAGCAGATTTTAAAATTAATCCAGAGGACGAAGGTATACTTTGGGTAAAACAAATAGAAGATCCAAGTGCATTTGGGGTTATTAAAATGAATGATAATGGAGAAATCATTGATTTTGTGGAAAAACCAAAAGAATTTGTATCCGACCTTGCCATGATTGGAATTTACTATTTCAAGGATGGGGCTCGATTAAAAAAGGAACTTCAGTACCTTATAGATCATAACGTGATTAAAGGTGGCGAATATCAATTACCAGATGCCCTAAGAAGAATGACTGAAGACGGTTGCATTTTCAAACCAGGAGAAGTAATGGAGTGGATGGATTGCGGGAACAAAGAAGTGACGGTCCATACAAATCAACGTGTATTGGAACATGATTGGGCAGCTCACAAAGGACTAGTTCATCCTTCCGTAAAAGTGCAAGATGCGGTAATTATTCCCCCTTGTTACATTGGTGAGAATGTTATTATTTCCAATTCTGTTGTAGGTCCTCATGTTTCTATTGGTTCCGGAAGTCACATTAGTAACGCTATTCTTAAAAATAGTATTATTCAACACAAGACGGCCATACAAGATGTAATACTACAAGATTCAATGATTGGCTCAAATGTTGTAATTCATGGCTCCACCAAAGATGTAAGTCTTGGAGATTTTAGCAGTTACTATGCATAAATTGATCATTGGTTTGATGTTTCTGGGGCTCGCATCATGTGCGACGAAAAATTCTGTTACTCGGCAAAAACCAAGTAATTATTTCAAATATTTTCACGAAGGTGTTCGCTTTCAACTTACTGGAGATTATCAAAAAGCTATAGAGGCATTTGAAAAAAGTCTAAAGGAAGAACCTAATGACGATGCTGCTGCTTATGGCATAGCATTAAGTTTAGAGAAACAGAATCAAGCTGGGGCGGCCATAGAATTCATGCAAAAGGCCTGTAATGCAGATCCGAAAAATAGTTATTATAAATCTCATTTGGCTAAACTATATCAAACTACAGGAGAATTTGAGAAAGCAGCACAATTACAAGTATCGCTAATCGCTATTTTTCCTGGAAATGAACAATTGTATTTTGATGCCGCAATGAATTATGCGAGTGCTAAAAATGCAAAGAAAGCACTAAAAATATTAAACAAGCTCGGAAATAAATATGGCAATTCTCCAGATTTAGTTTTGTACCAGTATAATATTTTATTGAAGGTAGATCCAAACTCCGCTAAAGGCATTGAACTACTTGAAAAGGCCAACCGCGAATTTCCTAATGACCCCGGAATTTTATCCTACCTCATCGACCATTATATGGCGCGTGGTAATTATACAAAAGGAACCGAATTACTAGAAAAATTAGTGTCTTCAGATCCATCAAATGCATTGGCAAATTTGTTGCTTGGTGATCTTTCTTTAGAGGCAGGAAAAAAAGAACTTGCATTTTCCTATTATAAGCAAGCCATAAAAGGAGAAGGTTTAAGCGCAAAAACCATAACTGAAACCTTTATAAAGATGAAAGAAACTTGGTTGACTGATAAAGAAATTGGAACGTTGATGGCGAATTGTGAAGTTGATTTTCCTAAAGATCCGCTAATATTTTCTTTGCTTGGAGACTTTCACTACGCAAAAAAAGATATTGCCGCCACCATCAATTACTATAAAAAAGCGGTCGAACTAAATCCGGACTTAAGTGCCATCTGGAATGAATTATTGCTACTTGAATTCGAAACAGAAGATTGGGAGTCATTAAAAAATGACGCAAAAAAGGTTGTAGAACTTTACCCTTTATCCCCAATTGGTTTTTACATGGCCGGTACTGCGTTAAATAGATCGGGAGAACATGCTTTAGCTAAGTTCACACTAGAAGAAGGCATTTTTCTAATTGTTAATGACGATCAATTAAAAGGTGAATTCAAAGCACAACTTGCAGAGGCCGCATTCGGAACTTCAGACAGCAAAACAGGAGTAAACTTATTTGAAGAAGCATTAAAATTAGCTCCAAACAACAATTACATTTTGAACCGTTATTTCACAAGTGCAGTATTTAAATTAAAAGATCTTAAAAAAGCTCGCGAACTTCATGAATTAATTGTCAAGTCCGAAACAAATGAAAATCGCAAGAAATTTAGACTGGCACAAATAAATTTCGTTGAAAAAAAATACCAAGAGGCTCTTACCTTGACCCAGAGTATAGATTTAACCTATTCTTATTATCGGGATGTTTTAGAGCTTCAGGGTGACTTATTTTTCTTTCTAAATAAAAAGGAAGAAGCGGTTAAACAATGGAAACAAGCTAAATCAAACGGTAAGAAGTCAATCATTTTAGATCAAAAAATAACCACAGGAAATTACCATGAGCCTTTATAAATATTGTTTCTTTTTACTTTTTGCGTTCTTGTGGATGGGTTGTGCCAAAAAAACAACTCAACATGTTATCTCTACAGAGAAACTACCGAAAATTAAAGACAAAGAGTTAATCGCTGTTTTAGATAGTCTTCACCAAATAAAAGTGAAAACATTTTACACTAAATTATCCGTTGTTTATAAAGACACCACAAGGGATGTTTCGTTCAAGACTTCTATTAAAAATGTAACCGATAGCGCAGTGAACGCTATAATTACCTATGCAAGAATACCAATTGTAACTGCTATGGTCACAACCGACTCTGTTCTCGTGGTAAATAAAAATGATAAATGCTTCACTAAAGCATCGTTGAGTTACATAAAAGAGAATTTTGGAATTGACTTCAACTA
>CAZLVX010000026.1:0-7412 GCA_964562965.1 uncultured Lishizhenia sp. | reverse complement strand
TTAGAAAAACGACTAAAACTACTTGTTAGGCAATACCGTAAAATGTTGCTTTACGCCTACAAAAACCGAAGTAATCATTCAAAGGCAATGTATATTTTATCCTCTGGATCCTACAACGAGGCTCTACAACGCAACCGCTACCTCAAGAAGATTGCGGCTATTCAAAAAAGGCAAGTAGCCTTAATAAACCAACATCAATCGCTAATTGGTAAAGAGCTAAAAGACATTTCTACAGAGAAAGAGTCAAAACTTTTAGCCATGGAGCAGAAAAAAATAGAACGTGATCAGATCGAAAAAGATAAGTCGTTAAAACAACAATCATTTGAGAAATTAAAGATTGAAGAACAACAATTATCTGCGCAACTTCAAGAAGATGAGCGGAAAAAACAAGACTTAAAGCGTAAAGTAGATGCAGTAATCCGGGAAGAAATAAATAAGGCAAAACAAAAAGAAATAGAGCGTGAGAAGGAGAAAAAACGAAAAATTGAAGCGGAAAAGAACAAAACAGCGAACAAAAATTCTACCAATAAAAACACGAATAATTCAGCAAATAACAATGCAAAAAACACTTCGAATGATGTCGCTTCAACGAGCAACAAAGTTGTGTACTCGGAAAGCTCTGAGGGTTCAGCTGTTGGAAAAAGTTTTGCAAACAACAAAGGACGTCTACCTTGGCCTGTTGACAACGGACAAATCACAGAACGCTACGGAAGAAATGCGCATCCTACCTTACCTGGAGTTTCAACCGTAAATAATGGAGTAGACATCACGTGTTCAAAAGGTTCACGTGTTCGCTCCGTTTTTGAAGGAGAGGTAAGCAGTGTGTTTTCCATACCCGGCTCTGGTAAAGTAGTAATCATAAAACATGGAGGATATATGACTGTTTACAGCAATCTTCAGGATGTATATGTCAGCCAAGGAAGTAAAATTAGCTTGAAGCAAGCAATTGGTTCTCTAGTAAACGATGGTGGAGTTTCTATTAGCCATTTCGAAGTGCATTTGATATCCAATGGTGTTCCTCAAACGCTAAACCCATCACTCTGGCTTGGAGGGAAGTAGGTTTTCTTTTAATTGAAAAGACATTGCAATAAGCATGGCAGACATTCCCCAAATTGGAACGGCAGCTTTGTCTGTATCCAAATAATTGTTTAAGAATGCGTGCGAAAAGTAAGTAGTAAAGGAGAACAAAAAAGTCATTAACAAAATTCTATTGGCTTTATCTTCCTGCGGCCATTTGTAAATCAATTGAATATTTACAACAAAAATTGTTAGCACCAAGATAAGAAAAAGCAAGGCTCCAGGTAATCCCATTTCACTCAAGGCGCCAAGGTATTCACTGTGCGCATTTCCTAAATTGCCAAAATTCGTAGAAATGATGGTCAAATTCTCTGGGTCTTGAAATCTTGCATATTCGAACATATACGTACCCGGACCAAACCCCACAAGAGGACGTTCTTTAAACATGGAAATGGCGCAATCCCATCTGTTAATTCGCTCGAGATTGGAGGCATCCGTACTAACGTTAGTAGCACTTTGAAGTCGTTCGTCAATGTTCTCTGTGGTATGTTCTTTTTTATTTCGTTCTAATTCCATTTGAATTGTGCTCCAATTCATAACAACAATTGCTACTGTACTAACCAATGCTCCTCCCAATAGGTATAGTTTAACACGTAAAAAGACAAGTAAACATAACAGAATAGCGGCGAAAACACTTAACCAAGCAGCTCTTGTGTAGGAAAAAATTAAACCCAAGACTATTAAGATGACTAAAAAGATTAAAACGACGCGTAGTAAGAGATTCCTTTTTTCCAAATAGTATAATCCAACAGCAAAAGGTAACACAAGGGCTACGATAGCACCATAAATGGTATGATCTTTAAAAAAAGGAAACATTACCCAATGACCAGGTTTTTCTCCAAACTGATATTTGGCATGATGCAACAAAGTATAAAGAATAGCTATACTCGTTGAAATGGTAAACAACCACAGAAATAGTTTCTTTTTTTTGATATCCGCCAAGAAATAGGGACCAAAAAACAACATCGGAATAATGATCCAAAGCCTAGCAATCAAGTACTTTAATGAAATTAATATGGAAGATGATGTCAAGCAAGTGAAGAACATCCACAATAAATATGCATACATTACCAACATTATGGGATGTTTCAGATAAGCAATATTGAGAAAAGGCTTGTAAAATTGCAACGCGATGAGAAAAACCATCAATCCAAATAAAAGTGGTTCACTCGGTATAAATAATCCAAAACTTTCAGAAAACTCTTCAATATTTATTGAGAGTGGGGTAAAAAAAGCAATGGATAAAAATATTTTGTCAGTTTCATAAATGGCAAAATACATTAATATTAAAGCAACCGGGAAAAGAGTTAACCAATATAAATCATTTAAAATTAAAAATGAGAACCCGATTAAAATGAGTCCAATAGGCAGAATATAGGGAAGTAAGTATTTATTGAGAAACACTAATTCAGAGCCTTTAATTCTTTTATTTTATCTCGAATTAATAAAAAGAAAACTCCCAGAACAAACCCTCCCAAGGTTGCAACTAGCACTATTATCATTCTTTTTGGCTTTTCTTTCTTGTCGGCAACAACGGCCTTTTCTACTACGAATTTATGATTGAATTGAGCATTCGCATCGGATTCAGCTTGCTCATAAGCAACTTTAAACGTCTCGATATTAATAATCATTTCATTTCTCTTATGTTCCAATGCGTCGAAAAGGGAACCGAATTTCATGTTGGCTTCAATTTGCGCCTTAATGTCTCTTTTCTCTTCAGGACTTTTCGAATCTACTAATGCTTGAAATAAATTAGAACGAACATCCGTAGATACAACACCAAGTTTGGCTAAACTATCTAACCTATTTATTACAGAGTCTTTATCTTTCTCTAACTGCTTCATCTTTCGAATGTTGATTTCAAAGGCTGGCCGGGTCCTTTCGCGAATCATTTCATTCTTTACGGTATCGATCAAATCTACAATGTCATTTGCCATTTTTGCTGCGAGCTCTGGGTCTTTGTCCAAAACGTCAATTTGAATTGACCCGAATTTTGTGCGCGTAAAGGAAAAATGATCGTTATATTCCTCATTCAGTTTGAAATTTTTATTTTCATCATTCGGATCGATTTCGTAATGTTTTAATAAGTCGTATTTCGCTACAATTTTGTCTTTAATACGAGAGGACGATAAAATTTGCACCAATTGTTCAGCTTGATCTTCTTCACCAAAATCCATAGAACCTGCTTTCACATTTCGTTGCTCTGAAAACGATACGTTACTTGAAGCAGTTGGAAATACAACAGCTGTAGACAAATAAAGGGGCGTTAACAACAATGAAACCACGACAGAAACAACAAAAGCTACCCCCGTAATAATTACAAGAACTTTTCTATTTTTCCACAAAAATGCCAATAAGGCAGACCTTTCTTTAGTTAATTCAGACATATTTGAATTTGATTGCACGAAGTTATGACTTTTATTTTGCTTCTTTAATAACTACAGATTAGCTTAATTATTTTAATTGCTTTTCATTTAACATTTCATTTAAAGAATTAATTGAAATGAAAGAAAACAAGAACAAACTAGAAATACCAATTATCAATTGAAAGAAAATCAAGTAGCTATTTTGAGCGAAGTAATAACTACCAAGAAATAAAACAAGAATCAAGATCGGATATTTTAGGATCCGATTAATGGAAATTGGGATTTCAAACATTTTTATGGCATAAATACATTGAAGAATTGCGGTAAAAAACTGCGTGACAAAGGTGGTGATTGCTGCTCCTAACGCTCCATATTTGGGAATCATAAAGATATTTAGTGCAACATTTATCACTATTCCTAAAAAAGATATCCAATTTAAAATCTTTAGATTACCACTTGCTGTAAGCAAGGTGCCGAAAATAAAATTCATACAAATAGCTATAAAACTTAATATTAACCATTTAAATGGGTCAATTGCCTGTAGGTAATCATCATAAATCAAGGATAAAAAAAGATCACTATTGTAGATGCAAATGAAGACAATTAATATTGCTGATCCAATCAACAAATCTCCTGCGGATTGCAGTAATGGATATATTGACAATCGCTTTTCAGATAAAAACCTCGAAAACATTGGGAATAATAACCCTGCGAAAATCATCCCAAACATATAAAAAGCATCTAATAATCGATAACCTTGAGCGTAAATTCCCGCCTGTTCGGCACCATTATCATGAAGACGCTCTAGTAAAACACTATCCAGTCTTGAATAAATCAGCATCAAGACAATCAATGTAGCAAAGGGTAAACTTCTTTTTAAAATCGCCCATGACAACCTTAAATTAACCGAAAAAATGGGCTTGTCTATATATTTAAGAAAAAGCAAATAACCTACTGCAAAGGAGAAAATATAAGTAAAGAACTGAATCCAAACGAAAGTTTCAATGGTGAGTACTCCTTCAAAATAAAAAAGAAAATAAGCTCCTACTAAAATTAATAAGAACCTATCGAGAATGGATAAAAGCGCATCCAATCTAAAATAATGAAAGCCTGCAAAATGACTTCTTAAATAAGCAATACACAGAATAATAAATTGATTAATGCCTAATAAACATAAAATAGTCAAGGCTCTTTCCTCATAGCCAATAACAATCCCACAAATTAAGAGAACAGCTATATAAAACAGAAATAGTAGAATGCGAAAAATTAAAACAGAACCAAATAATCGTTTTGCTTTGTGAGGTTGTTGCGCAACCCTTCGTGTTGTATAGTTATTTATTCCAAAATCAAGTAAAATATTGAATAACAAGGAAAAATTCAGTAACGAAAAATAAATGCCATATTCTGCGTGACCGAGTTCATTTTGAAAACCCGCATCTACTACAAAAAGTGAAACAGGTTTAACGAGTAAATTAACAAGAATGAGTAAAATTAAATTTGAAAAAAACCTTCCCTGCATTCAGGCAAAGTTAGTTCTTTACAATTAATTTGAATCCAACTCCGTGAATATTCATAATTTCTATGGAAGGGTCTTCTTTCAATAATTTTCGAAGTTTAGCGATGTACACGTCCATGCTCCTTCCATTAAAATAATTATCATCTCCCCAAATTGCTCTTAGAGTCGCTTGTCTATCTAAAATTTCACCCTGATTTTTAACGAGTAAGCTAAGCAAATGATTTTCTTTGGTGGTAAGTTTTTTATTTCCATCCACTAGGTGAAGTACACTTAACTCAGGTTCATATTTTATTTTACCAATTAGCAAGGATTCATTTATGTCCTTTTTGCTTGCCTTCGTTCTCTTTAAAATAGCGTTAATTCTTGCAAGCAACTCTTCCATTGAAAAGGGTTTTGTCAGGTAATCATCTGCTCCAATTTCAAATCCCTGTAATTTATCTTCTTTCATGGATTTTGCAGTTAAAAATAAAATGGGGATTGCTTTATCAATCTCTCGAATCTCTTTAGCTAATGTAAAACCATCCATTTCAGGCATCATGACATCTAACAATAAGAAATCAAATTGCGTTTTGTTCCCATTAAATTTTTCATAGGCAACTTTACCTGTTCTGGCTAATACAACATTAAAACCTTTGCTTTGTAAATAGGAATGTAATAACATACCTAAATTCTCATCGTCTTCAGCTAATAAGATGTTTAATTTTTCCTGCATTTTTTGATGTGTTGAAAATTACTTTAAATGTTGTGCCTTCTCCATATTGTGTCTTTACCTCAATGTTCCATCCATAAGTGTCACATATTGATTTAACGTAACTAAGTCCTAAGCCAAAACCTTTAACATTGTGTATGTTACCCGTCGGTACACGAAACAATTTATCAAAGATTTTTGGTACAAACTCTTTTTGAATACCTATACCCTTATCTGAAACGGAAAAAGACACCTCTTTATTATCATTGATTAGTATAATTTCTATTTTCGGCTCATCTTTACTGTATTTTACTGCATTGTCTAGTATATTGGCTACCAAATTTGTAAGATGAATTCTATCAGATTTTATTATACATGGATTGTGTTCTTCGATTACTTTAATTTTGCCTCCTAAAGGCTGGATTCGAAATTGAGCATTCTGTGCTAATTCCTTTACAACTTCAGATAAATTAACCTCTGTAATATTTGCTTTGATTTCGCCTTTATCTACAACAGCCGATTGAAGGATACTTTCAACCAGTAATTCAAGCCGTTTGTTTTCAGTTTTTATCATGTTGAAATATGGAGCTAACTTGTGATCCTCTTGAAGATCTCCAACAACATCTTTATCCGTAGCGGCTTCACAAGCTAATGCGATTGTGGATATTGGTGTTTTAAACTCATGAGTCATATTAGAAATAAAATCTGACTTTAACTCCGACAACTTCTTTTGTTCTAATATTGTCCGAAACATTATGACCAAAACAACAATAATTATAACCACCAAAAGACCAGTTACAATAAATGAATTTTTCATCTCCTTGTAAATGAATTGTTGTTTCTTAGGGAAGAAAACATACAAAAACAAGTCCTCATCAAGTGAATTACTTGGAAATAAATTGACTTGTATGCAATTAGAACTGTCTAAACTTGTATTGTATCGTTGAACCGATGAATTAAAATGAATTGGCTTCTTACTTTGGTCACAAACCATAAACTGATACTCTTTGGGTAAATCCTCCTTTTCCAATTCAAATCTAATTATCGAATCCAGATAGTAAGGCTCGATACGCATTGATGGATTCTCATAAATATTGTCTCGAAAAGCCTGAATCATCATATCGTTTATAAACTTAGCCTTGGTAAAAATTTGCTGAAGAACCTTCTGGTTCAATTCAATCGCAATTTTGGAAGTATCCTCCCTATTACCCATCAGGTCTTTTATTTCCCGTATGTCTCTTATTAATACTCTTTGTTGTGCAGAAATTCCGGAAAGCGAATCGTACGCATCGCCTTTCAATATCAGATATTTTTCTTTTACACCATTTACAATAACTGTGGTATCTCTTATTGAAATCGTTTCTTGAGCAGATAAAATTTCCTTGAACTCCTCTTTAAGTATTTCACGGTATTGACCACTAAAGTCTCTGTTTACGATTTGCATATAGCGCCGTAAATCCTCCGCTTTTTCATGATGAAAAGCAACTCTCTTTAGACAATCATTTGCATTTTGATTGAATTGACTATCCTTTCTATCATACAATTGAATCATTTGAAAAGTTTGAATAATCATCAAACTCACCACAGACAAAATCAGTAGTATTGTAAGTGTATTAAGTCTAATACGTTTCATTCAGAACGAATCTAGAAAAAAGAGCGTTCCCTACAGCCACAAGTTAACCTTTTTTAACAGTCCTATTTAAGAAGCGTAACATGTCCCACAATGATTTTACGTTTATCGTTCCGTGGGTTTTTGTAGATTATC
>CAZLVX010000025.1:19882-21852 GCA_964562965.1 uncultured Lishizhenia sp. | reverse complement strand
ACGACTACCGAACCTATGATTTCCATGGACACGTTAATTTGCTGAGATAGGGTTATTTATATTCCTCAAAAATTTGATTTAACCATTTTAACATGGCAAACATCAGTAAAGCAGCAGCACCCAATAATAAAGCATTGATATAGAAAAAATTTGCTTTGTCATCGTAACCATCCCAAAGAGAACTTAATACTCCTGACAATTTATTCCCTATTGATGTAGCTAAAAACCAACCACCCATCATTAGTGAGGTTAAACGAGGAGGACTCAATTTAGATACGAGTGATAATCCCATTGGGCTCAGAAAAAGTTCACCAATAGTAATTACGGCATAAGACGAAATGAACCACCAAGCAGATGATTTTTCCATTCCGTTGTTGCTTGCGTACACAGCTCCGACCATTACAAAGCATGACAGCGCAGAAATAAGTAATCCAAAAGCAATTTTAGTTGGGGTTGATGGTTCTTTTCCTTTTCGGTTGAGAAAACTGAAGAAAGCAATAACTAAAGGCGTAAGAGCAATTACCCAAAATGGATTTACGGATTGAAACAGATTCGTGTTATATGCATATATCTCTTCTCCATCTGCAGGTAATTTGTCTTTCGCTTGATTTTTAAAGTAAAAAGGATAATCAAAAGATTTTAATTTCTTGTCGTTTTTATTAAGTGGTAATGAATCTTGTCCTATTGGACGAAATTGATTATCAATCAATATTACAGAGTCTTTTTTGTAGGTAATTTTTTCAGCTAATTGAAGTTGATTTGTAACATCTAATAGAGCTGCAGGTACTTCTCTATCGGTGTAGTTATTCGCCCAAGTATTCAAGGTAGACCCATTTTGTTTGAATACAGCCCAAAAAGCGATTACCACTGCGAAAATGGCCAACATAGCCGCAATTGGTCTTTTTTCGTTAGAAGGAGATTTAACCCACAACCGCGCATAAAAGAAAATAACGGGGATACAACCAAATAAGAAGGCGTCAGTTGAGACAGAACCGACAAGAGGGGAAGGAAAAAGTAAAGGAATTAGTCCAAAAATTAAAGAAGGAATAAGAATAAGACCAAATATTTTAATTAATGACATATCGGATTCGGCTTTTGGTTTGATCACGTCCGCGTGCTTGTAATGCTTGGTACCAAACCAGAAAATAATAATACCTATGAACATACCAACGCCGGCCGCAATGAAAGCAGCATACCAACCGTAAATATTATACAGTGCAGCACCGAAAAAATTACATACGAATGCACCAATATTAATTCCCATATAAAAGATATTGTATCCAGCGTCTTTCTGAGATTTGAATTCTGGTGAATTATATACATTTCCTAATAGCGTGGAAATATTTGGTTTAAAAAAACCATTACCAACAATAATAAAAGTCATGGCAATGTAGAGGGCATTAATGTCATGAATAGCCATTAAGCAATAGCCAATTCCCATCATAATTCCACCAATTGTAATGGCTTTTCGGTAACCTAAAATTCTATCGGCAAGTAATCCGCCAATAAATGGAGTAAGAAAAACAAGGGCTATAAAGGTTCCATATAAATCAGACGCTTCTTTTTCATTTAATCCAAAGCCTTTTTCAGCATCTTTGAGGTACAACGTGAAAATACCGATCATTAAATAGTATCCAAATCTTTCCCACATTTCTGAGAAAAATAAAAATGGTAGTGCTTTTGGGTGCTTCGAATTCATTTCTTTTTTGCGATAAAAAAAACGGGACAAGCCCGTTTTTATGTTTTTAAATTAGTTATAGAATTAATTGATGCCGTGCATCCATTTTTTAATTTGTCCTCCCATTAGAAAGAGTAATACGCCACAGCCGACAGCAACCCAACCAAGTAAGCCAAATACTGATAGCCCTTTATTTAAAGATTCATTTTTGATAACGTTAACTACTTTGTTGGCAGGAGATTTCTCTAATAATTTATTTAATTCACCAGCAGTTGCAACGGTATCAGGATGA
>CAZLVX010000025.1:13857-19782 GCA_964562965.1 uncultured Lishizhenia sp. | reverse complement strand
ATGTGTTTTCCACCTTGATGGGCAATTGAGGAAGATAAAAACCATATCCCCATAAGGAATCCTACCATTTGGCGAGGTGATAATTTTGTCACAAGAGAAAGTCCAACAGGAGATAATGCCAATTCACCAATAGTGTGAAGTAAATATAACATTACCATGAATAACGCAGGAACCATTCCGGCAGCGGCTGAAGCTCCTCCCATTTGAAGAGCAAGAAAACCTGCTCCTAGGAGTAATAAACCAAATCCAAACTTATATGGTGCAGATGGTTCTCGGTTCGATTTTGCCAAGGTTATCCAAATCCATGAGAAAACAGGAGCTAATGCCATGATGAATAGCGGATTGAATGATTGGAAGAATGTTGTGTTTATTTCAACTCCAAATAAAGTTCTGTCTACATTTCTTGCAGTAAACAAACTCAATGCTGAACCCGCTAATTCGAAGAATGTCCAGAAAATTGTAGTAAATAAAAGTAAGATAACAATTACCCAAATACGTTGTTTGGCAGCAATTTCCATCTTTCCTGCCTGATAGAGTAGGTATCCAATTACCGCGACTGCTAAAATGACTAAGATGATATCAACAACATCATTGTAGGTGATTAAAACCATGGCCAAAATAATCATGACTACCGAGGCAACATAAGGAAGAATACTATTTGGTATGGCTGAAACAACATTTCCTTCTACTTTTAAATCTGGTTCTTTTCCAATATCTACGTATGCGCCAGTTGATTGTCCCCAAATGAATACGAGGTAACCTAATATCATTCCAATTCCTGCCGCTAAAAATCCATACTGCCAACCTTCATTTTCACCAATAGCACCACAGGTTAAAGGAGCAAGAAAGGCTCCCATATTAATTCCCATGTAGAAAAGGGTAAATGCTCCGTCTCTTCTGTTGTCACCTTCCGCATAGAACCTTCCTACCATACTCGAGATATTTGGTTTGAAAAATCCGTTTCCTACAACTAAAATCGCTAATCCAAGATAAAAAGTAACGTCATTGTTCATGAAAAGTGTAAACTGACCAATTGCCATAAGGATTGCTCCAATGGTGATGGCTTTTCTAAAACCGATCAATTTATCCGCAAAATAACCCCCAATTAGCGGTGTTAAATAAACCAATGCACCATAAGCACCATAAATTCCATATGCTTCTGCGTCGGTGAGTTCAAATCCTCCGTCAACAACACTTGCTGTCATATAAAGGATGAGAAGTGCTCTCATTCCGTAGTAGCTGAATCGCTCCCACAATTCTACCATGAATAAAGTAAACAAAGCTCGTGGATGTACCTTTCGATTTGAAAGAATTACAAAGGAAACCCAAGCGGCAACTCCAATCCAAGCATACAACATTATTTGATAATCCGGATTCATACAATTAATTTTAGGTTAATATTTAATTTAGTTTGGCCGAATTTAGTAAAAATTGTTCACTGAAACCTTATTTCGTTTTAAATTCGAGTGTTCAAATACATTTATATGCAGAATTGGTTAGAAAGAACGGAGTTATTGATAGGTCATGCAAAAATTGAAAAGTTAAGAAATAGTCATGTTTTAATTGTTGGATTAGGAGGAATAGGTTCATTTGCAGCTGAATTTATTGCTCGAGCAGGTGTTGGAACAATGACGATCATCGACGGAGATGTATTCGACAAAACGAATAAAAATAGACAACTCACGGCATTAGATTCAACTATCGGAAAGAATAAGGCACTTGTTTTAGCAGATCGTCTCAAAGAAATTAATCCAGAACTTAGGTTGAATATTGTGGAGGAATTCGTTCTTCCAACTCGTGTTTGGGAATTACTTGAAATGTACAAACCCGACTACGTTATGGATTGCATTGATTCTGTCACACCAAAATTAGAGTGGATAATTGCATGTAAACGATTGAAGATTAAAATAATTACGCATTTAGGAGCAGGTGGAAAAATGGATCCATCTAAGGTAAAAGTTTCCAATTTGGAGAACACTTTTAATTGTAAACTAGGTGCCCATATTAAAAAGCGAATGAAGCGTAAAAACATTTCTTTTCGAGGAATTAAAGCGGTTTTTTCGGAAGAATTACAACGAAAAGAATCCCTAAAGATGACTAATGGACTTAATTTTAAAAAGTCATTTTACGGCACTATTAGTTATATGCCTGCTCTTTTTGGATTAATGGGTGCGGCTGAAGTAATAAAGTTCCTTTCAGAAAAAGAACGTATATTTGATTAAAATTTAAGATTATGAAAAATGTTTTAAGTATTTCGCTCATTTTGTTGCTTTTATCTTCTTGTATTAAGTACGAAGAAGGTCCGTCTTTTAGTTTTCTTTCCAAAGAGAAAAGGTTAACACGATCATGGGAATTAACAAAGGTTGAATATTATGACGGACAAGATTCAACTTATTCAGAGGGAACAATTTATCCATTCTATTTGGAATTTTCAAAAGACAAAAGTTTGAATTATAAAGTTCAAAAAAATGGTGTTTTAGAGGAATTTGTAACTTCATGGGATTGGCATCTAGGTACTTGGGGATTGACGCTCGATTTAACGGGTAATATTTCGGGAAATAATGGATTTAGAAATTATCAAATACTAAGATTAGCCAAAAAAGAACTATGGATTTATGATCGTGGAACCGGCCATAAATATTATTTTAAATCAAATTAATTTTACAAAACCATGAAAAAACCATTATTACTTGTAGTTGGAACATTGGTTTCAACGTTTTCTTTTTCGCAAATCTTCTCTGATGATTTTGAAAGTTATGCTCCAGGATCCTATGTCGGTCCACAGTCAACTTCTTGGACAACTTGGTCAGGAACAGAGGGTGGGGCGGAAGATGCTCAAGTAACGAACAACCAAGCGAGCAGTGGTTCAAACTCAATTTATCTTTCCTCAACTTCTGCAAATGGAGGGCCACAAGATGTCGTTTTGGATTTTGGTCCACTATATAACAGCGGTGTTTTTACTTTTCAATCGAATTTCTATGTAAACTCAGGAAAAACTGGTTATTTTAATTTTCAAGCCTCACAAACAATTGGTCAAACTTGGGCCTTGAACGTAAATTTCGATGCAGGCGACATGTACATTGACGATGGGGTAACTTCTAATTTAGTTGTAAGTACATACCCTCAAGCTGCCTGGTTTACTTTAAAAATCGAAGCAAATCTAACATTAAAAGTATGGAAGGCTTACATAGATGGAAATCTTATCGGTACATGGATAAATGGGGTGAATTCATTGACTTCATTGGATTTATTTCCTGTTCAAAATAGCCAGTTTTATGTTGATGATGTGAGTTTTGATCATCAACCATACACGCTTTCAAACTTAAATGGGATGATGGCGATGGCATATTTAGGTGGAGAATTAGCGGGACAAAATGTTAACCCAAAATTGACTGTCGTTAATGCAGGTTCTACAGCGATAAACTCATTTGATGTTACTTTAAATTACGGAGGAAATAATTACTCTCAATCCGTAACAGGAGTCAATATTGCAAGTACCTCAAATTACGCAGTTACCTTGAATTCCTTGCCATTGATCGCAGGAAATCAAACATATACAGCTACAGTAACTAATGTAAATGGTACTACAGATGATATTTCTAGTGATGATACCTTAGTTGGGTCCATAAATCCGGTAGTTCCAGCCGTTGGAAAAATGGTAGTGAGTGAAGAAGGAACTGGGACTTGGTGCCAATGGTGTCCTAGAGGTGCTGTTTTTATGGATCAGTTCAATACTAAGTATAGTCAATTTTGGGCAGGAATTGCTGTACACAACGGTGATCCAATGACAGTTACCGATTACGATGCTGCATTTGGTGGATTGATTTCCGGTTATCCTAGTGCACTTGTTGATAGAGGTAATGATGTTGATCCTTCTGGGATGACACCTGACTTTTTAACTCGTGTTCAAATCGCACCTAAAGCATTTATTACGAATGGAGCAACATGGGATGCAGCAACAAGAACATTGAATGTTTCCGTAACTGCAAATTTTCAAGCAAGTGCAAATAACAATTATAAGTTAGCTTGTGTATTGACTGAAGATGGAGTTACAGGAACTGGTTCAGGTTATAACCAATCAAACGCATATTCAGGAGGAAATAACGGTGTGATGGGCGGATATGAAACCCTTGGAAATCCAGTTCCGGCTGCTCAAATGGTATACGATCACGTGGCGAGAGCTATTGCTCCAAGTTTTACCGGTTACACGAATAGTTTTCCTGCCACAGTAGCTGCTGGTGAGCAACATACGATTAATTTCTCGTTTGTTTTACCTACTTCATGGGATGAAAATGAAATTCACATTGTTGGATTGTTAATTGACCCGACAGGAAAAATTGATAATGCTGGAAAAGCAACAATTACAGAAGCTGTGGCTAATGGTTACGAAACAGGAAGTAATGCAGGGCTATTTGAAGCTAGTTCGAATCAATTAGATGAGACTATCAAGGTTGCTCCGAATCCTGTTGATAATGAGACTTTCTTACATTTCAACATAAATAAGGAATCTTCTGTTTCAGTGTCATTATCTGATTTATCAGGAAATACAATTGCTTCGAAACAGTTTAATCTTACACCAGGAACATGGTCACAAACCATTCCAATGGATCATTTAACGAGTGGAATTTATCTTATTCACATCAATATAGAAGGTGATCATAAAACAATTAAGATTGTAAAAAGATAAAAGGTTGCGAATAATTTTAACGAAAGGCTACTCTATGAGTGGCCTTTGTTTTTTTGTCGTCTTGGCTTTAATGTCGGCATCCACTGAAAACCTGAAATCCATTTCTCTTTTTCGTCGATTTGATCGATCGGATAAAAGATACCATCTGGTTTATCGAAATAGGTTATTTTCTGAACCTCACCACTGTCAAGGTAAATTCTCAATTCAGATGCATACAACCTGTTCATACCAATACGTTTTTGTTTTACAACTGAATCTGATTTTTCTTCTGAAATTGGATAAAAGATGGTCCATGCATTTCCTTTAACATCCACTTTTGTAATTTCCTCTCCTTTAAATTGGGCAATTATTTTTTTTCCTGATACTTGATTATAATAATTTCCGCTATCAACTTCCATAATTGCTGATGCATTTCCCATAACGAGTGCAGAATCTACAATAGAGTCTTTTAAAAACACACGAATACTGTCTCCTTTTAATTCTGTATTTTCGGCCCAAATTATTGGAGATTTACGGAGCAGTATATAGTTATGAGAAACATCGTAAAAGCTACTATCTGATTTTCCAGTCATACCTTTATACCAGAATGAAACGTTATGAAATGCCTTTACATTTTGAATGTTTAGCAGGCTGTCTTTCACTAGTAAAATAGTATCGGAGGAAATAAAAAGTGTATCGTCTCGAATTAACTTCGATGCCATCGCATCTCCTGTTGCATATGCTAATTTCTTTTCATCAGATGAAAATAATTGTTTTCCAAAACACGATAAATTTTCTTTTTGATCTATATATTGCGCATTTCCTCTAGCTCGCATTTCGTTCGTTTTTCCATTGTAATACAATGTATCTGCGGTGATTTCCAATTCGTCTTTACTAACTTTTACCGATTTAAATAATTGGGCTCGTTCCTTTAGGACATCATACCATCCTTTATTACAATTCAATTTTATACTGTCATTTTTTATAGACGTTGGACCGAAAAAATATGCGATTTGTTTGGCATAGTTGAATTTTAAAGTATCAGTAGTCATACTTAGGCCGTCTTTATAATACTTTACCTTTCCTCCAAAAGAAACATTTTTAGTTTCGGGGTAGAAATATCCTGTCTTGCTACTTATTTTCTCCGAAGATACAATGGACTCAATTTTACCATAATTTCGATAGATGGCTTTTCCATTTTTCGCATCATAATCTATAGAATCAGTTGTGATTTTATATTCGGAATCTCGTATCCGCAC
>CAZLVX010000025.1:0-13847 GCA_964562965.1 uncultured Lishizhenia sp. | reverse complement strand
TGGCGTATTTCACTGAAGTTTTATAATAAAAGGAGTCACAATATAAATTAATGTCATCCTTCTGCACTTGAACATTTCCATAAGCTTTTATAGTCTGTGTTTTTTCGTTGTATGCTGCTGAATCACAATACATACGATTTCCTTTGTAAGTAAAATTAACAGTGCCTAATAATCTGTGTTCTCCTGTTCTTTTGTTGTATTCCACTTTTTGAGAACCAGGAAGTAATACAATGGGGTATTTTTGTGCAATTACCTTTGAAATAAAAAAAACTGCGAAGAAGACCAACGCAGTTTTCATTATGTAGTTAAGTTTGTTCACCTCTTAGTTATAAGTGTTTGTTTTCTGTCGGGGCCAACAGATACAACGCTAATCGGAACATTTAATTGTGCCTCGAGGTACGAAACATAATTCTTAAGTGCCTCAGGACTTTCCTCATAAGAAGTAAGAGAAGTTAAATCTGAAGACCAGCCTTTTAATTTCTTATAAACTGGGATAATTTTATCGTCGTTCACATCAAATGGAAAGTCATAAACCTCTTTGCCATTAATTAGGTAATGCGTACAAACTTCAATTTCATCAAAAATACTGAGCACATCAGATTTCATCATGGATAATTCGGTAACTCCGTTTATCATGATTGCATAGCGCATTTGTACCAAATCAATCCACCCACATCTCCTCGGTCTCCCTGTTGTCGCACCAAATTCTCTTCCTTCTTTTCTTATCTCTTCACCTACTTCATTATCTAATTCAGTAGGGAAGGGGCCACTTCCAACACGCGTACAATATGCTTTAAAAATCCCGATAACTTTTCCAATACGCGTCGGTGCTATTCCCAATCCTGTGCATGTTCCTGCTGTTACTGTGTTGGAGGATGTAACAAAAGGATAGGTACCAAAATCTATATCTAGCATAGTGCCTTGTGCGCCTTCAGCTAGCACTTTTTTTCCGCTTAACAAAGCAGCATTGAGGTAGTGTTCACTATCAACAGCGGTTAGACTGCGTAACGTTTCGATTCCTTCGAACCAAGGCCCTTCTAATTCTGTAAGATTATAGGAGAAATCTTCGTGGTGTTGAAGAATTCCAACATGCTTTTCTACCAGAGCATCATATTTTTCTCTAAAATTAGAAGAAAAGATGTCACCAATCCTAAGACCATTTCTACCTGTTTTGTCCATGTATGTTGGTCCTATTCCTTTTAACGTAGATCCAATTTTGTTTTTGCCTTTCGCCTGCTCAGATGCAGCGTCAAGTAAGCGGTGAGTGGGTAAAATAAGATGCGCTTTTTTTGAAAGTAAAAGTCTTTTAGAAAAGTCAATACCAAAAGGAGCCAATTTATCTAATTCATTTTTGAAAATAACTGGATCAATTACGACGCCATTTCCAACGAGATTAATTACGTTTTCATGAAAGATGCCGGAAGGTATGGTGTGTAAAACATGTTTGATTCCTTCGAACTCAAGTGTGTGACCTGCATTTGGTCCACCTTGAAATCGTGCAATGATATCATAGGAAGGAGTCAAAACATCTACAATTTTTCCTTTCCCTTCGTCTCCCCATTGAAGACCCAATAATACATCCACTTTCATACTTATTGTTTAAATACAGATTTTGCTTCACTCAAGCTTTCCACTATTGGAAAAACCTCGTGCATTTTTGTAATTTCGAATAGTTTTTTAATTCCATCGCCAACTTTCAATATAATAACCTCTCCGCCGTGAATTCTAGCTCTAGTCATGGATTTTACTAAGAAGGCTATGCCGCTTGAGTTGGTGTGTTGTAATTTTGACAAGTCGAACACCAATTTCCATGTTTTGTTTTCGTCTAATAAACGATGTGCTGGTTCGAGGTCTATCTCAGAAAGTATGCGCCCATCCAATTCAATAATTTTGAAATCGTCTTGAAATTTTACATGAATAGAAAGGCTCATTTTTCTTGATTTTTAGTTCCGTAAAAATATAATGAATGATGATGAACTGTAACGCCAAACAAATCTTCAATGGTATTTTTAATTTGTTGAATTCGCGGATCACAAAATTCAATTACTTCACCTGTATCGGTGCAAATAATATGATCGTGTTGTTTACTGCTATGTGATTTTTCAAATTGAGCTATATTTTTCCCAAATTGATGTTTTCGGACTAAATTACATGCAAGAAGCAAATCGATGGTATTATATAGAGTTGCACGTGAAACCCGATAGTTGTGGTTTTTCATCTTTATATAGAGTGATTCCACATCGAAGTGACCTTCATAATTGTAGATTTCTTCTAGAATAGCAAATCTTTCTGGTGTTTTTCTATGGCCATTTTGTTCCAAATAGGCTGAAAATATACCTCTAACTTTTTCGATTAAATTCATTCGTCACCAAAGGAGCAAATTTAGTAATAAGCTTTCTTTTTTAACCAGTTGAGTCAATTGTTTATCAACACATTTTTAACGAAAAAAGGGAGCCTAAGCTCCCTTAATTTTTGATGAGATGCAACGATTACTCGCCTTTCTCCATTTTTTCTTTTAGTTCAGCTAAAGCATCGATATCTCCAAGTGTAGATTTTTCAGATGCGTTGTTAACTGCTTGTACCGCTGAATTTCCAGAAGAGGCTTTTTTACCTTTAGCGCTTGCGCTTGGTTTGTCTTCTCCTTCTTCGAACGTTCGAGTGTGAGAAACAACAATTTTCTTAGCGTCTTTGTTGAACTCAATGACTTTGAAATCCAAGACCTCCTCAACTTTCGCGTTACTTCCGTCTTCTTTTTTCAAGTGTTTAGATGGACATATACCTTCTACTCCATAAGGCAATGAAACTATTCCGGATTTGTCTTTCATGTCAATGATTGTTCCGCTATGAATTGAACCCTCAGAGAAAGTAGATTCGAAAACATCCCATGGATTTTCTTCAAGTTGCTTGTGGCCAAGTGAAATTCTCCTGTTGTCGCGATCAATTTCTAGAACCACTACATTCATTTCTTCACCTACCTTACAAAATTCAGAAGGATGTTTAATTTTCTTCTGCCAAGAAAGATCAGAGATGTGAATTAATCCGTCTACACCTTCTTCCAATTCAACGAAAACACCAAAATTGGTAAAGTTTCTAACTTTTGCAGTATGCTTAGATCCAACTGAGTATTTGATTTCAATATCGTTCCATGGATCTGGCATTAATTGCTTAATTCCCAACGACATTTTTCTTTCTTCTCGGTCAAGGGTTAGTACAACCGATTCAACTGTATCTCCGATGTTCATAAAATCTTGAGCAGATCTTAAATGTTGAGACCAACTCATTTCTGATACGTGAATTAATCCTTCAACACCTGGCGCGATTTCAACAAAAGCTCCGTAATCAGCTATAACAACAACTTTTCCAGAAACTTTATCTCCAACAGCAATATTTGCGTCAAGAGAATCCCATGGATGCGGTTGAAGTTGTTTTAAACCTAATGCAATTCGTTTCTTGTCGTCGTCAAAATCTAAAATTACAACGTTAATTTTTTGATCCAATTCTAACATTTCCTCTGGATGCGTCACACGGCCCCAAGATAAGTCTGTAATGTGAATCAATCCATCAACACCACCTAAATCGATGAAAACACCATATGAAGTGATATTTTTAACTATACCTTCAAGTACTTGACCTTTTTCAAGTCCAGAAATAATAAGTTTTTTCTGTTCTTCAAGTTCAGCTTCGATTAGTGCTTTGTGCGAAACAACAACATTTCTGAACTCTTCGTTGATTTTAACTACTTTGAATTCCATGTTTTTACCAACATATACGTCGTAATCACGAATCGGCTTAACATCGATTTGAGATCCTGGTAAGAAGGCTTCGATACCAAAAACATCAACGATAAGTCCACCTTTAGTTCTGCATTTTACGTAACCTGTAATAATTTCTCCAGATCTTAATACGTCGTTTACACGTATCCAAGCACTGTGCATACGAGCTGTTCTGTGTGAAACGATTAACTGACCAGTTTTATCCTCTCTGCATTCTACGTATACATCAACTGAATCGCCAACTTTTAATTCTGGATTGTAACGAAATTCATTTGCAGCAACAACGCCTTCTGATTTATAACCGATGTTCACGATGACTTCTTTTTTAGTGATCATTGCTACTGTACCCTGAATTACTTCTTTCTCGTTTATAGAAGTTAGGGTTTTTTCATAACGATCAGACATTTCTGAACGCTGTACTTTGGTATAGCCGTCTAATTGAAGAGCTTCCCAATCAAAATCTGCTGAACCAGCAGTGTTTACTGTGTTTTTTGCCATTTGGCTGTTTAAATTGTATTTCAAATATCCGCACTATTTGAAAGCTATAATTACTAAACGTTGAAACGGAAACGTTGCTTTCACCGCGAAAGCGGTCGCGAAGTTAATGATTTTGAATGGAATCGAAAAAAAAACGAGGAGTAATTTAGTCGAAGATGGATTATTTTTTCTTCTTTTTTTCTTTTTTATCCTTTTTTGCTTTGTCTTTTTGCTTCTTATCGTTTGATTCTTGTTTTTCCTCTTTCGTTTTCTTCTTATTTTTCTCTTCTAATTTGATAATGTCAGTGCGCACTCCATAATCATCAAAGGAATATTCTTCTACTTTTTCTCCTTTTAAATATACGGTAACATGTTTTGGTTTTCCGTCGCTAAAATTTTCAATGTGTTTGCCCTCGGGAATATCTTTTTTGTAAAAAGCCTGACTGACTATTTTTCCGAGCTCATCAGTAGTTTTAAATTCGCCATTTCTTAATCCTGAGGCCCATTCTTCACATCGCGCTTCTTTCCCATCAGGATAATAAATTTTCCATTTCCCGTGTTTTTTTCCTTCCTTATAGAAATAATCTACCTCGATTTTACCTTCAGGACTAAATGTTTGATGCGGCCCATCTAACAACCCATTTTTATATTGAACTACCTTTGCGCGTTTTGAATTTTCATAAAATTCTACTTTTGCTCCATCAGGTTTTCCATTTTTATAATTTTCAATATAAATGGTATCGTTTTTATCGTTGTTTTCGAAAAGGATGTATTTACCGTTGACAACGTTATTTACATGTGTAATCTCACGTTCTTTTCTATTTGTGCTATCAAAAAAAACAACGCTCGTCCCATTTAATTTTCCTAAAACAAAGTTTTGAACTGACTGTGGGCACCCAGAATTATAATAAGATGTATCTATTCCATTTCTTTTGCCATCAACAATGGTAATTTGTTCTTGCATTACTCCATTTCTGTAGCAACTAATGCAAGTTCCGGAATATAACATTGAATTGTCTCGTTTCGCTAAATATGTATTTGATTCTTCATCAAAGGATACTAGGTTTCTACAATCGTTATATTTCTGTGGACAAATTCTTTTTTGCTTGTAACATGGTGTACTTTCTTGTGCCAATATGGAATGAAGGAAAGGACATAGCGTAATTAGAATAACAATTAAATTTTTCATGGTTTAAAAATTCGTTTTCGTAAAATGGTTACGTAAGAAATTCAGAGAGTTTAAGTTTCATTTTTTCTGGAATTTCTTGTGTACGCTGCTCCAAATTGTTGAAACAAACCATTATAGATTTTCCTTTGGTTGCGAGTTTGTTACCTATATTTATTTCATAATTTAAGGTAAAACTTTTTGAACCAATATGTTCTACGTTAATTTTAATTTCAGGAGTATCGTGAAGAAAAATGGGCACTAAATAATCAACCTCATTTCTCACAAGTAAAACTCCATCCTTTTGCCAATCCCAATTTTCACCTAAAATTTGTTTAAAATAATGAACGCGTGCCATTTCAAAGTAACTCAAGTAAACGGCATTATTAACATGACCCATAACATCAATATCAGCGAAACGTATTTGAACTTTAAATGGGTTTATCATATATCAAGTTTTTCGTATTCAGAATTATTGCTGATGTATTCAGGTACTATTTTTTTCATTATCCCTACTATTTCCATATTTTTTTGTGAAGGAATAAGGGCGATTAAATCATGAATCAAGTCTATGGAACTTTTATCGGCTTCTCTGGTTTTGGCGATTAAGATTTTACTGTGATGCGTGGGAAGTGTATTTTCCTCATTTGCCAGCAGTTCCTCGTATAACTTTTCTCCGGGCCTTAAGCCGGTGTACTTAATTTCAATATCTTTTCCCAATTCTAAATTACTCAGAGAAATCATTTTTTTTGCTAAGTCTACAATTTTTACGGGTTTACCCATTTCGAAGACAAAAATTTCTCCACCATTTCCCATAGTACCGGCCTCCATAACCAATTGACACGCTTCAGGTATTGTCATAAAAAAACGTGTAATCCTTTCGTCTGTGACAGTAATTGGTCCTCCGTTTCGTATTTGTTTTTCAAATAACGGAATAACCGAACCATTTGAACCAAGGACGTTTCCAAATCGCGTGGTGATGAATTTCGTTTTACTTTTATTCTTGAGTGATTGAGTGTAAATTTCGGCTATACGTTTGGATGCCCCCATTACATTTGTTGGATTGACGGCTTTATCCGTGGAAATCATAACGAATTTTTTCACGTCGTGACCCAGCGCTAAATCAGCCAAAATCTTGGTGCCTTTAATGTTATTCAAAGCAGCCTCTGCCGGATTTAATTCCATCATGGGTACGTGCTTGTAAGCCGCTGCATGGAATACAACATCAAACGGAAAGGCATTAAAAAGCTTGTTCATTCTTTCTTCGTTGCATATATCACCTACCACAATTTCGTAATTCAACGAGGGGTGAAGTTCTTTCAATTCATGTTGAATGTCGTAAAGTGGCGATTCTGCTTGATCTAAAAGCACAAGAAGTTTAGGATTAAAAGAAGCAATTTCGCGACACAAACCAGAGCCAATAGATCCAGCGGCACCGCTCACTAGTATTATTTTTCCTTCCAAATCACATCTGATTTTGTCGATATTCAAGGTGATTGCTTCTCTTCCTAGTAAATCTTCAATATTAATTTGCGTTATTTGTTTTGCACTAAAACTTCCGTTAATCCAACTTTTGGCATTAGGAACTTTTTTAATTGCCACTCCATTTGTCAAACAGGTATTTGCAATTTCTCTTTGTCTGTCAGAATTAATTTGTTGAACAGCTATTATGCATTGTTTTATATTGAATTGCTTTACTAAATGTGCGAGATCATCGAGTTGATAAACCTTGGTTCCTTCTATTCGGTTGCCGACTAACTTTTTGTTATCGTCGATAAAAGCTACAACTTCTTGGTTGTTTTTTGTATCTTGTTCAATCGTTTTCTTCGTTATTAAACCTGAAATTCCTGCTCCAAATATCACCACTGACTCCTTTTTCTCGGTACTTTTCTTTGACTCTAAATAAGATAATTTTACTGTAAAACGGCTGCCAACTAAAAACACAAAACTCGCCATAAATTCCATTATTAAAACGGAAGTAGGAAAGAGGTAAAAACCGTCATAAAAAAAATACCGTGCGTAGCCTCCAATAAAGAAAAGCATTGAAGAGAGCAGAACAGCAAAAAATATTCTTTTTAAATCTTCCGTAGATGTATGTCGCAATAAACCTTGATGAATTTTAAGTAGATAAAAAACAATAAATTTCACAAGGAAAAATAGCCAAATTGACTTTGATAATTGATTCCACTCTTTGTTGACCGTTTCTTGATCTGCCATCATATCGAAACGCAGTAAATATGCTATACCTAATGCCATAGCGGCAATGGTTAAATCAGCGACGACAACAATCCAACGTGGGGTTCGCGATTTAAAAGAAAGAAAAGACATTTTAATCTACCGTAAATGATGTCAATTGAATGTCTGAGAGAACAGCTGCGATTCGCTTGTTTTTATCTTCTTTGAAATATTTCAATCCGCTACTTGTTCTGTCCAAAATATTTCCTTTTAAAAGTTCGCCTGGCGCTAATTTAAAGGTGTATTGATATTCTTTATTTGAACAGTTACTGCAAATCCCGTCATAATACATGTCGACATGGAATGTTATAGTTTTTGTAACATTACTCGTATTGTGAATTTGAGCCATTTCATACACCCAACCAAACTCAGATGAATTTTTATCTTTTACTTCTTGAGGTGTCGTTCTTATTGTTACGCCGTTTTTCTCAAACTTATACTGAGCACAAATTGAGTTAGAAAGAAGAAAAGAAAATAAAAGTAAGGCGATTGTTTTCATGGAGTTATATTTGTACAAATATAAACATATTAAGAAAAACTTAGCGCCAAATGCCAATTGAAATCGAAAGAAAATATCTTGTTCACAAACAACTTTTACCCAAATTAGAAGTTTTTCAACATCACTCAATTATTCAGGGCTACCTATCTTCGGACCCTAATCTGACCATACGCATTCGACTAAAAAACAATAAAGCCTTTTTAACATTCAAAGGAAAGACGACCGGAATTTCGCGAACAGAAATAGAGATTCCTGTGGATGTCTCAGTGGCAGATGAACTCATATCTTCTTTTGAACTGAAGACATTAGTTAAAAAAAGATATTTGATACCGTTTGAAGAAATGCTGATTGAATTAGATGTTTTTGAAGGACCACTGCAAGGACTAATTTTAGCGGAGATTGAATTAAAAAGCGAGGATCAAGAAATCGTTTTGCCCGATTGGATTGCTGATGAGGTTAGCGACAGAGAAGAGTATTACAATTCGAATTTAATCAATTCTTAGGCATTTTCTCTAGTCAAATCTTTGGTCAACAAATCGTATACAAAAGATCCAATTTCAGTGGTGAAGTATTCTAAAAAATCGCCCGTATTCTCAATCGAGGGCCAACTTTCAGCATCTTGTGAAACAGGAAAAAATTCTTGCTTGCAAATCTTTCTAAAATATTTTTCAATCAAAACATCGTCGTCCCAAAATTCTTCTTCAATGAGGTAGCACGAGGCTTCTGACGTTACATCTGACAAAAATAATTCAGAATTAGTAGCGTTAGCCCAATTTTTAAATTTTTCAGTTGGCTTCACAATTAGATAACCTCTATTTACTAGCTTCATATGGCAATTCTATTTTATTGTTATCTATAACTTTATACCATACTGTTTCTTTTTTGTCACTCTTCAAAAAATAAAGTATACGGTCCTTCTCGATAAAATATGCTGAAAGCTTTCTAACTTTCTCTTCGTTAAATTTTAGTTTTGATTTAAAAACTTGGAAATGTCTCTCCGAAAGAATCACAAGTTGATTTGTCTTACCAAGAGTAGTTTTGCCTCCAACAAAACTTCCTTTTTCCTCGTCTAACCAGTTGAAAAAAGCGTTCTTTGCCTGAATTGAATCTTTGAAAAAATGAATCTCGTGAAAGACAGAAATGCCAGATTTTACTTTAAAGATTATGAGCAGTGAACTGTCTATTGCAAAACGATCGATAAAATCTTTTGATCTTGTGTAGGAAGCATGAAAACCTTTAAAGTTTATAGAATCTGAGTTTAAATACAAGAGGTATTTGGAGGTATCTAAAAATTCTTTTTTTTCAATATCTAAAGGTGCATTTTTCTCTTTTTTCTCCTCTGGAATGAGTGAATTGCCATCTAAAGGACTTTCCTCATGATGCGATAAGCAAGATACAAGAATAAAAAAAAGTGAATATTTAATAAGATTACGCACGTATCAAAATTAGCTTTTTTAACAGGATTTAGCTGTCTTTGAAGTCATTTATTTATTAGTTTTGTCAAAAAAAAAGATTACAATGAAATATATCGTTCTTCTTAGTTTAGCATTGACAATTGTGTCATGTGGAGTGAAAGTCCCATACACTACTCAAATTCGCGACGAATTTGGCTTGGATACTGAAGAAAAAATGAGTAAAGTTCAGTTCTTTGTCTCGGGAACAATATATCTTGACGAGGAAAAACGAAACGATAATCAAAATACTACACAAAATGGAACCTTGATTTCGAGTTCTTCGTCCAGCAAAGAAAGTGTTATTATCCCTATTAACACGCGATGTGTATTTGAGGGTTTTGGCACTAAAGGAGAATTACTTGTTCGTTTTGAAACAGGTGAGGAGAAAGTTATTCCATTTGCAACTAAAGAAGGTGGCGCTTCTACGGGTAAAAGATTTTATTTTTCGCCAGAAACGACAAATTCAGGTTCTTTTGTTAAATATGGATCTTCGCGTTACAAAGTTCGAACAAATGTTACAAGTGATCCTAGAAATGTTCATTTGCTTGTTGTTAAAAGACGTTTAGATCGTAGTAAGCGCAAAGAACGCGTAGTAAAAGGAATGAAAGTTTAGTGGATGACAAAATCCTTATTTTTTAGCCTTTTAACTTCCGTTGTTATATTTTCTTGTGACAGGTTTGATGCAGACAAGGAGATATGTACAACCTGCAAACCTGGCAGTGAACCGATTCGTAAGGTGCTTTTCGTAGGTTGGGACGGTGTGAGAAGCGATGCCTTGAAAAATGCTTCGACCCCTAATTTAGATACACTTATTCTTTCTGGAATCGTAAGTTATAATTGTGATAGAGGTGAATTTACCGTTAGCGTTCCAGGGTGGTCAACAATTTTACACGGTGTATGGCCAAATAAACACAATTTGACTGAGAATTCTTTTCGAAAAAATAAATACGAAGACTACCCGGATTTGATTTCTTTAGCAAAGCAATTCAAACCAAATTTAAGTGCCACTGTACTAACGAATTGGGATGATTTTTTAAGAATAACCAGCAATGAAGACTATTCCCAAAGATACGATAATGATGAGCAAGTTACAGATGCTGCTGCTCAACTTTTAGATGAATGTACGCCTGATATAATGATTCTACACCTCGATTATCCCGATTACATTGGACATCGATTGGGTTTTTCATCCTCAGGAATGGAGTATAGAGGAGCTATTGAAGTGTCGGATTTTTACCTTGGAAAGCTTATGGAAAAAATATATGCTCGTGAGATGAACTACAATGAGGAATGGATGGTTGTTGTTACTACTGATCATGGTGGAGAAGGCACAGGACATGGGGATCAAGATGAATTAGAACAAACAAGAAAAGTATGGTCAGTAATAAGAACACCAGGAGCTACAAAGTATGAATTGACTCAAATGAATAGCGTAGATTTAGTGCCTACAATGTTAAAATGGTTGGGCATTACCGGATTAACCAACCTCGATGGGGTTTCCTTAAATTGATAAAATGGAAGAAATAAAAATCAACACAAGAACAATTCAATTCAATAGAGAAGGATTCGATGATGGTGAACTATTGGAAATATATAAGAGATTATTGAAGCCTCGTATGATCGAGGAAAAGATGTTGATTCTCTTACGTCAAGGGAAAATCACCAAATGGTTTTCTGGTTGGGGACAAGAAGGTATTTCGGTGGGATGTGCTTATGCAATGAATGAAAACGAGTATATCCTTCCTATGCATCGTAATTTGGGTGTTTTCACAACTCGCAACATTGAATTAAAAAATTTATTTGCGCAATTTCAAGGTAAATCGGCCGGTTTTACGAAAGGACGAGATCGTTCCTTTCATTTTGGTACACAACATCACAAGCTAGTGGGCATGATATCTCATTTAGGTCCGCAACTTGGAATCGCTGACGGAATCGCACTTGGAAATTTATTAAAAGGAAACGGTCAATCCACCATGGTTTTTACAGGAGATGGTGGTGCTTCAGAGGGAGACTTTCACGAATCTTTGAATGTGGCCGCTGTTTGGGATTTACCTGTGATATTTTGTGTTGAAAATAATTGCTGGGGATTATCCACTCCTTCTGTTGAACAATTCCGATGTAAGCAATTTATTGATAAAGGAATTGGGTATGGAATGAAAGCTATACAAGTGGATGGCAATAATATTTTAGAAGTGATCCGCACAGTTCGTTCCATTAACGAAGAAATAAGAAAAGAACCAAAACCTTACCTTCTTGAGTTGATGACTTTCCGCATGAGAGGACATGAAGAATCCTCTGGCACAAAGTATTATCCAGAGGGGCTTCAAGATGAATGGGCAAGTAAAGATCCAGTGGTGAATTTTGAGCTTTTCTTGAAGGAAATTGGTGTTTTGAACGATGAACTAGAACAAAAAATAAAAGAAGATTTTAAGTCCGAAATACAAAATGGTTTTGACCAAGCCAATGCTGAGCCAGCAATTATCGCAAGTGAAAATCAAGAAATTGAAAATGTTTATGCACCTCATGAGCAGGTAATAGTACATGCTGAAGGCAATAATACAGAAAAGAGATTTATTGATGCCATTCAAGATGCATTGATACAATCAATGGAACGTTATCCGGAATTGGTAATCATGGGTCAAGATATCGCAGAGTATGGCGGAGCATTCAAAGTAACAGAAGGACTTGTTGATAAATTTGGAAAAGGTAGAGTAAGAAATACTCCACTTTGTGAATCCGCAATTGTAGGTGCCGGACTTGGTCTTTCAATTAATGGTATGAAAGCGATGGTAGAGATGCAATTTGCAGATTTCGTAACGTGTGGATTCAATCAAATAGTGAATAATCTGGCAAAAATTCATTGGCGTTGGGGTCAAAATGCTGACGTTGTGGTAAGAATGCCAACAGGTGCCGGCACTGCAGCAGGTCCCTTTCATTCGCAAAGTAATGAAGCATGGTTCGTGCATACACCGGGATTAAAAGTAGTCTATCCATCGAATCCTTACGACGCCAAAGGTCTGCTCAACGCATCTTTCGAAGACCCAAATCCCGTAATTTATTTCGAACACAAGTACCTTTACCGAAGTCTGAAGCAAGATATTCCAGATGCGTATTACACAGTGGAGATTGGTAAAGCCGCAACAGTTTCTACCGGTAATGATTTTACTGTTATAACCTATGGAATGGGGGTGCATTGGGCAACCGAGGCGATGAAAGAATATTCGGATTTGACAGCAGAAATTTTAGACCTTAGAACACTTTTACCGCTGGATAAGGAAGCAATTTTCAACGCTGTAAGAAAAACAGGAAAGGTCATTGTTTTACATGAAGATTGTATGACAGGAGGAATTGGTGGAGAATTGGTGGCTCTTATCGCCGAAAATTGTTTTGAAAGTCTCGATGCTCCAATTCTTCGCGTAGCATCTTTAGATACTCCTGTTCCATTTGCAGTGAATCTTGAAGAACAATTTTTACCTCAGGAAAGACTACATGAAGCCATTAAGAAACTTTCCCTTTTTTAAAAAGGCACAAACCTTAATTGGGCAATACCTTCTCCTGAATTTACTTCTAAGATTTGGGCTACTAGTGCTTTCTCTACTTGTTTTTCGAGTAGTATTTTTAGTGAAGAACAACATTTTTTTTTCAGAAATTAGCTTCCAAGATTATTGTGTCGGAACATGGTTTGATCTTGTTACAATTGCTCTTTATTTTCTACCATACTTGAGTCTGTCTCTATTGCCGCTTCCTGAAGTACTCGAGAAAATTCGGCATTGGATATTGACAATTGTTTTTTCATTAACAACCTTTTTGGTTTATTTTTTCAATGCTTGGGATATTGCATATTTCTCTTACACAAGAAAAAGAGTTTCTTATGATTATTTTAAATTCATGATATCAGAAAACAATGCCGGAAGTCTTGCGGGTGAATTCCTTTCCGAATTTTGGTGGCTATTGTTGTTTTTTATTTTAGTGCTTGGTGCTACAATTTTTATATACACTCTGCTTCCTCGACCTGTAGTGTCTCATAAGAATTGGAAAAATTACGCTAATTTAATTTTGGGTGTTTCAATTTTTGTTGTCATTGGTCGCGGTGGATTTCAATTAAAACCTATCGGAGTGTTGGAGGCGACAAATTACACTTCGCTTGAAAATGCTCCTGCAGTTTTAAATTCAGCTTTCACAATAATTAAAACCTTTAATAATCAAGGAGTTGAGAAGAAAAATTACTTTACTGTTGAAGAGGC
>CAZLVX010000024.1:20658-23254 GCA_964562965.1 uncultured Lishizhenia sp. | reverse complement strand
CATTATTAACAAACACGAAAATCCCACAACCCCAAAAAACCAGGGATTGTGGAATACTCGTCGTTGCTTATCATAACTTTTCAATACCTTATCAAAATCTTGTCGTTTTTTGATGCTTAGGGTATCTGGTTCTGGACGGTCAACTAGAATTTTAATCATATTTATTTTTTATTAAAAAGTTGTTTCAATTTTATCAATGCTCTAAACGTTTTGACTTTTGCATTGTTTTCTGTTAGACCAACTATCTCACCTATTTCTCTAAAAGAACGTTTTTCAAAAAATCTCATTTCAATCAATTGAAGTTGATCTTCTTTAAGTAACGGGAGCACTTTCAATAGTCTTTCTTTATCTTCTTCCGAATGATCCTCCATGAATTCGTCCATTACCTGACCAATTCTAACAGAATCTATGCTCACCATTCTGTTCGCTTTATTATCGCGAAAAAACTGATACAATTCACTTTTCGCAATTCGAAATAACCAAGATGAGAAAGGAACTCCTCGATATTCAAATTTTGGCAAAGCGCCTATTGCTTTAACAAATACTTGCGAAGTAATGTCATAAGCTGCTTCCACATCCTCTACTCTACGAAATATGTATCTAAAAATAGACTCATGGTAACGAGAATAAAGAGGTCCGAAATGTGCAGGATTTACCTTTGCTTTTTCAATAATTCTCAGTTCTTCTTCAAGACGAACAGGACTTTGGTGATACAATGCATTAATTGCCATAGCTTTTGGTTTTATTTAGTTTGATAATGGAGAAAATCGAGCTTGCAGTCTCAATTCAATAACCAATAACGCAGGTATATCAATTAAGTAACACTTTTATTTAAAAAAAATTAAAGTGAGAATCGAATTTGGATGGTTAAGTCAGATTTTATTGGCCCCTTAATTTCCTCTAAACCAGAGCTGATGGTACTTCTGTTGTTATACAAAAACACGCCATATCTAAACCAAACATCTGCTTTTCTGAACGAATAACGAACTAAAAAATAGGCTCGAGACCCCTGATAATAATAAGCGGGAACGGCAAAAACATACAAGGCATTGTTTTCAAAAGAATATAAGCGTGTGTCGTAGCTATCCGTATCGAAAAGAGCATATCTAAGTGCTAAATCAACTGGAAAACTTTTTGGCTTGTATATCAAATCTTGCGTAAAAATCATTCCCTTTTCACGTGTGTTGCTTGGTCTATCAATTTGAACAAATTCAATCCGGCTCTTTAGCGTGTAAAACTCATTTAACGTATATGCCAAGTTAAAACGAATATTCTGTTGAAAGACATTCTCAATTTCTGTTACCGTGTAATCAGAATCTCTGCTATTTTTTTGTCTTAATTGAAGTCTATATCGACCATAAACCTCTAATGTTTTCGAAGGTTTATAGGTAAGCTGTGATAAAAATTCATGGCCCATAGAGGGAGCATCCACAAGGTATTTCATCCACGGAAATGTGAAAACGTCCAAATATGAGTTTAACGACCATTGTTTATTAAGTCGAAGTTTTAGTCCTGCATATAATCCTTTTTCATTTTGTGTGTTACTTCCTTCGGAAAATCCCGCATTGTAAAAAGAAAAATAATCCTTGCCATAATTTCTATATAACAATCCAATACTCGCATTTGGATCTATAGATAAGAACAAACCGTGAACATGAGCCTGTCCACCTCGAATAGAATCTTTAAAAGGATTTAAATTCTTAGCATATTCACCAAACAAATTCCAGTTTTTGTACGTAAAAGAATAATCCATTGAGGAAACAAAATTATGTTGCCCCTGAAAATCAAATTGATTGTAGGGACGAATATCTTTTAGTAAAGCTTCATCATACCCTTGATATACAAACGCACTTCCAATTCGAAATGCTCCTAATCCATAGTTAACATTTACTCCAGCTTGATTTTCTCTGAATCCATTTTTACGGGCAACTTCTTTGTCCGTCCTATGTAAACCTGACAAATCAATAGTAGAAATAAACTCCAAATCGTCATAAGTTGAATCTAAACTCACGCTTCCATCTACCATTTTTGAGGAAGCAAAAAGCAAACCTGTAATATTCTTTAAACCAAATTGAACCGCTGCACCTCGTAAAAATCTAGATTCATCAACAGAAGTGTATGGCCTAATTGGAATTGGATTTCTTTTCATGGTTGAAATATCAGCAGTTTTTCCAAATGCGTAACTCGACCACATACCTAAGCCCTGACCAATTTGAACTTGATAATCTCCAATTACAAAAGACTTCAAATACTTGCCACCTCGAAAGAAAATATGACCCGAATAAAAATCAAAACCATTTTTTTGAGTTCCTTTAAAGAATTCTTCACCGGGATCTTTTTCCGCAGTAAAACCAACACTTATATTGTTTTTGTAAGTGTATCTAAATCGAGAGTAGTAGCGATCTGAATTGCCTAGATAATTGGATGAATTTACAGTTGAAGAATCAATCATTTTTTCATATCCTGCTTTCTTCTGTACAGTAGGCTGATAACGTAGAAATAACTCAAACTTCCCTTCCTTTAAAGCTTCTTTAAAAGTGATATGTAAATTATCCAGTCTGTCATCAATTCGAACGAATGGAAGTACAAGTTGAAT
>CAZLVX010000024.1:0-20558 GCA_964562965.1 uncultured Lishizhenia sp. | reverse complement strand
TCCAACGCATTTAGTGAAATTTATACGAACAAGAAACTGCTGGTGACCATCCAAGGAATTGATGATAACTCGTCCCGAAATCTAACATTACCGATTTAGCAAACACATAACCTAATCCAAAAGAATATGAAACAGGTTGTAAGGAGAAACCACCACGAAGATATACATTGTCGGCAGGTAAATATTCGGTTGAAAACTTTACATTTAAGGGGTATTCGCTATTTTTTTCAATTTCTGACAAAAACATAACCTTATTCGAAAGTTGATACCTCACTCCTAACCTCATTTCGTTCGAATATCGATCGTATTCATAATCATCAAGAATAGCACTTCCAATATTGAAAATACTAAACCCAATGGAAACCTTTTTATTTAATTTGGAAAGCACGCCAAATTCTGCGGTCATTGCATTTGCATTTCCATAATTTTGGTTTAATCGCACACCTTGGTAATTTAATTGAACTCCTGCACTTAGAAATTCAGCTAAAGGGAGTGCATAACCGACACCTGTTTTGAAAGACCTAAATTGAGTGTAACCGTAAATTTGACTGCCAATAGACAAAATACCCTTTTTCAAAGGAATAACACCCACGACCGACTCACTCTGCATTTCTCGAAGCAGGAATCTATTTTCATAACTCACCCCAACCGAAAACTTTTTAATGTCTTGAATTGCTCCCGGATTATTAAAGTAAAACCATTCGTCTGAATGAGCTACCGTTGCATTAGATAAAGCTAGATTTCTTGCGCCTGTTGTATAAACCCCTTGAGACAATATTAAATTGCTTAGAAAAAAAACACCGGTAAAAAAAACTAATTTCATTTTTCTATTTGCTTCGAATTTAATTAAAATTAATAGAGTGTTCGGTGTCAGAGGAAATTTTAATTTTCAAATTACATCTTCATAACACTGACAAGTTCTGTATATTTGACATAAAGAATAACAAATAATGGAGAATTGGGGATTTCAACCAATTGATAATTCAACTTGGAGAGAAAAAATTAGCAAAGAACTTGGAGGTGCTAATCAAGAGTTAGTTTACTTAAATGAAGTGGAAAATATCAAAATTGATATTGCTACAAAAACTTACAAATCCAAATACGATACGGCTTCATCCAATGACAGTCAAACTTCAACTAAAAACTCAGTTTATATAGATGTTTTTAATGAAGAAGAAGCCAACCAAGTGGCACTTTATTGTTTAAACTATGGCGCGGATGCTATATTTTTTACTTCAAGAAAGAAAGATATAAATTGGGATAAATTACTCAAAGACATTGAATTATCTTACATACACACTTGGATTCAAGTTGATTCAAAATTTCAATACGACGCGCTACTTTCTACGATAAACATTCATGAAATACCCAACATTACGATTTTCGGGCCAATAGATAGTCTTAAAAACACGAACGTAAATAGCTTTCACCTTCAACAAATAGGTGCTCCGGCATATGTGGAAATCAGTTTTTTATTAAACGAATTGAACCATCATCTTATAAATAAAGAAAAAAATGAAATCGAACAATCTAGTTTAGTATTTACGCTTGGATTAGATGGGAATTATTTCCTGGATATGGCAAAAATTCGCTCAGCAAAATATTTGGTCAATGAATTGCTACAAGCATATCAAGTTAAACCGGGTCGACTTGAATTTCACGCACACGTTGGATGGTCAAATAAATCACTTAAAGACAAAGACACAAATTTACTTCGTCAAACCACTGAAGTAATGGCTGCATATTCGAGTAACCTTGATGCTATTTTCAATAATCCGAGCACAAAATATAGTAAGAATGGAACTTCTTTAACGGACTGGAGGCTATCGTTGAATATTTTAAATTTACTAAACGAAGAGAGTTATTTTAGTCGAGTTACAAATCCAATTGACGGCTCCTATGTATTCACACAAATGGTTGATCAATTAATTGATTCTTCTTGGGAACTGTTTACCCAAAATCAGGAATTAAGCCCTAAAGATTTTAATCAAATACTGCATTCGAAAACAAATTACACGAGAACGGAAAAACAGAAAAGGTTTTCGGAAAAAAACATAGTTAAGATAGGTATTAATGCCTACACAACTCAGGAAAATTCTCTTGATCTTAATTGGGGAGAAATCCCAATTTACGAAGGCACACCTTATTTAATATTTGAAAAGGAATTGTAAGATGGAGAAAATTATATTCAATAAATTACGCAACGATTCTGGCAAGTCAGTTATTGAGAATTCTGAAGAATTCCTTACGGCTGAAGGAATATCATGGAAAAAACAATATTCTTGTGATGACATCGAACAGGTAAATCACCGATCAGCGGTTTCAGGATTTCCACCTTATTTAGGAGGCCCGTATGCATCCATGTATACTTCAAAGCCTTGGACAATAAGGCAATATGCAGGATTTTCTACTGCTGAAGAATCCAATGCTTTTTACAGACGAAACTTAGCTGCAGGACAGAAAGGATTATCTGTTGCTTTTGATTTAGCCACACACAGAGGTTATGATTCAGATCATGAACGAGTGGTTGGTGATGTCGGAAAAGCTGGTGTTGCCATTGACTCGATAGAAGACATGAAAATCTTATTCGATCAAATTCCTCTGGACCAGATGTCGGTTTCCATGACGATGAACGGTGCAGTGCTTCCAATATTAGCCTTTTACATTGCAGCAGCAGAAGAACAAGGTGTTCCGAAATCTTCACTGTCTGGAACCATTCAAAATGATATTTTAAAAGAATTTATGGTGAGGAATACGTACATATATCCTCCCACGCCTTCGATGGAAATAATTTCCTCTATTTTTGCTTACACCTCTCAGCACATGCCTAAATTCAATTCAATTAGTATTTCGGGTTATCACATGCAAGAGGCAGGTGCTACAGCAGTACTTGAATTAGCGTATACATTATCTGATGGTTTAGAATATGTTAGAACAGGATTGAAAGCTGGCTTAGCAATTGACGATTTTGCTCCAAGATTAAGTTTCTTTTGGGCAATTGGCATGAATTATCACATGGAAATTGCAAAAATGCGGGCCGCTCGTCTAATTTGGTCGAAATTGATTCAACAATTTGAACCTAAAAATCCAAAATCACTTGCCTTACGCACCCATTGCCAAACCTCTGGATGGTCTCTAACTGAACAGGACCCTTACAACAATGTAGCAAGAACATGTATAGAAGCAATGGCCGCGGCGCTTGGTGGTACACAATCTTTACACACGAATGCATTAGACGAAGCCATCGCTCTTCCTACTGATTATTCTGCGCGCATTGCACGAAACACTCAGCTTTACATTCAAAAAGAAACGGAAATTACTTCCTTCATTGACCCTTACGCAGGTAGTTTTTTTATTGAAAAATTAACAGACCAAATTGCTACTGAAGCGATGAAGTTAATCGAAGAAATCGAAGGACTTGGTGGTATGGCAAAAGCAATTGAAACCGGACTTCCAAAATTAAAAATTGAAGAAGCAGCGGCAAGAAAACAAGCAAGGATTGACGCGGGACTGGATATCATTGTGGGTGTTAATCGATACCAGTCTGATGACGAAACCACTTTTGACATCTTGGAAGTTGACAATACAAAAGTGAGAGAGAATCAACTTAAACGATTGAGACAAATTAAAGAAACACGGAATAATGAACAAGTGAAAATATGTCTCAACGAACTCGAACTTGCCGCGAAATCTAAAAAAGGTAATTTACTGGAAATCGCTGTGAAATGCGCAAAAGAAAGATGTACCTTAGGTGAAATTTCCAGTGCTTTAGAAAATGTTTACGGAAGATATACCGCAACAATTAAAACGATAAGTGGAGTTTATTCAAAGGAAGTTATGCAAGATGCTGATTTTGTAGAAGCCAAGAAAATGGTGGAAACATTTACAAAACTTGAAGGCCGTCGCCCAAGAATTATGATAGCAAAAATGGGGCAAGACGGACACGACAGAGGAGCCAAGGTTATTGCTACGTCATTTGCTGATATTGGATTTGACGTGGACATGGGTCCACTTTTTCAAACTCCCCAGGAAGCAGCTCGACAAGCTGCGGAAAATGATGTACACATTCTAGGAGTATCCTCTTTGGCTGCAGGGCATAAAACCCTAGTTCCGCAAGTATTGGATGCCTTGAAATTGATAAATCGAGAGGACATCATGGTTATCGCTGGCGGTGTCATTCCACAACAAGATTATGACTTTCTTTTTGAGGCCGGAGTATTCGGTATTTATGGCCCTGGTACGAAGATAGCAAAAGCTGCACAAGAAATTTTGGCACTCTTAATTAAAAGTCATCAATAAAAATTACGTAAATTCGGCACAATAATTGAAAATGGGCTCAACTAAAATTAATAAAAATGAAAATAATTGGTAGTTTATTTATTTTGATGTTAACGACAATAGCTGTTGTTGCTCAAAAACCATCTGTAAGTATTAAAGCAAATAAGAACATTCTTATTTTAGATGACGAAAAAGAGGGTGCATCTGCGAGGGTGGTAAAATTAGACGTCGCATTTATTGCAGCGGGCACTAAAGAAAAAACTGTTCTTTGGTCAATAAGCGGTACAAAAGGGAAAGATTGGGAATTTATAAGTGGAAAAGAAACAGATCGCTCTGTACAAGTAAAATTTAACCGTATTGGAACTTTTGATGTTAGCGCAACAATTGGATATTCGTTTAAAGATAAAAAGGGCGAAGAACAAGAGGACGAAGTGTCTGAGGAAAAAGAAGCATTTATAACCGTTTCTAACAACCTCGATGATCTACAACAATTATTTGCCGATAAAAGTTTTGTTAAATTGGTTAAAAAAGCTGAAGACACTAAAGTAAAACCTAAATATTCAAACGACCCTACCCCAAACATTTTTCTTGCAAAAGGATATTATGGAATGTATTTAAAAGGATTGAAAGATCCACAAATTGCTGAGCCTTATGAAGAGGCAATTTCAGCAACTGCAGCGGCAATTGAAATGGATCAAAATGGAATATTCAATGTACACGTTCACAAAGCATGGCTTGATCAATTTCAAAAAGAAGTTAGTACAAATTCCATCTTTATTAATTTAGAAGATGCCGATGGTTATCCCGCATTCTACACGGGTAAAGATGTCGAAAAGAAAAATCAAATGAATGATGAAATGAATTCAGGAATTGAAATATACACCTCCATTTCTAAACATCCTTTTGTTGCCCGATGGATAGAAGCCGCAATTAAATACAATGCGAGAGATTTTAAAACAGCAAATGCCATTTACACAGAAGAGATTCCTAAATTACTGAAAATGGAAAATTTGGACAAGCTAACAGAAACTGACAAAAAAGTTCTGAAAACGGGAATCATGCTATCTGCACAAACATTAACTGTGAGAGATAAAAATAACACCAAGGCATGTGAAGTTCTAACTAAAGCAAATACTTGGTTTGGTGAACAAAAAGACTTTTCACAATTTTTTGAAAAAGTATACAACAATTGTAAAGAGTAAATGAACATCCCATTAGTGAAAACTTATAAAGAGAGCCGAACAGCTCTCTTTTTTTTATTGTGAACTTTGTAAAAGAATGAAGAACAAGTTGTTTTCCTATTTAAAAAATAAATACATAATAGCCTCTACGCTTTTTTGTTTATATGCACTTTTCTTAGACGACTACGATATTTTTACCATTATCACTCAAAAAAACAGACTCACTGCCATCGAGAACAAAAAGAAAGAAGTCGACAATAACCTAAAGCAAACTAAGGAAACATTGTCCAAATTGCAAAGCATGGAAAATGTGGAGCATTATGCGAGATCTGTTAAGTTTTTTAAAAAGGAAAACGAAGAAATCTTTGTGATTACCAACGAATAACCTACTGCCTTTTCAGCGTTGTATTAGGATAGTAAAAATTTAATATTTCTTCTGATGTAAATCCGAGCTTAGCCATTTGCATCGCTCCTTCCTGACACAATCCTACACCGTGCCCAAATCCCTTACCAGTTAATACTACATTATTTTCGATTAATTTAACTGAAAAATAAGTTGACTTTAATCTGAATTCTTCACGTAAATCACGCAATGGTATACCAAATTGTGGATGTATAAAGAATGACATGCGCTGATCTTGGGAAAAGTTAGTCAAGAGGTTAAAATAAGCTGAATCTTCGATAGGAAAATCATAGGACTTTTTAAAATAGTCTTTCCATCTTGCAAGAGGAATTGATTTAGTCCATGTTGCTTGTTTGGTATGGCGACAATAGGGATCTTCAAAGGTATACAAGCCCCCGATAGATGAATTCCATACCCATTCAGGATCAGAAATTTGTCCGCCACAATTGGCATGAAAATATGTTGGTGCATAACTAGTATCTTGATAGGTAAGAACTATTTTACTTGTTGCATTTACAGCGGAGTCAATTGTGCTTTTGGAAGAATTTCTTTTATGTAAATATGCCTGACAGTGAACTTGATCACACAAATTAAAACCGTCTTTATCGTGTTTATTCCAATTTTTCAAAGCAAATGTTCTTGAAATTATTGATTGTACCTTGTAATATTCGAACAACTGTCCACTTCCAGCTTCGCTTTCTACAACGCCTTCAAGATAATCATCGAGTTCGAGGATATTCTTAATAATGAGGTTGTTTTTCTTTGTCAGCTCTACGCGTAACTCCCCTTCGTAAGACCTTGCCTTCAACTCAGGTTTCAAAGGTTTAATCTGAAAAAAATCAGAGAATCTATCTGGTATAATTTTAAAAGATGTACATGTATAGAATTGATTATTACAGTTTATAGATAAACCATTTTCTGTTGCTTCTACTCGTAATGGATTACTTGTTACGCTAATGGCTCCAACAAGTGTTGAATCGGTAAAAAAAAGAAAGCTTCCTTTTTGTATTGAAATATCAATACTTTTAACAACGTGCTCATTATACAACCCAACTGTGATTTTCTGAGAAAAAACGACAGATATATTGACCAGAAAAATTAAAAGCAAGGTTCTCATGTGCAAATTAGTTCAATAAATGAGCTGCAATCCTTTTACTTGCTCCGGATTCACCCAACAATTGAACCAATTTTTTATACTCCTCCACTACCCTTTTTGTTTCGGTTCCACCGGGAAGAATTTTTTGCAATTCAAGATATATTTGATCACTTGTGCATTCCTGCTGTATCAATTCTTTTACGACCGGTTTATCGAGGATTAAATTTACAAGAGAAATGTACTTAACCTTGATAAGTTGTTTCGCAATTCCATAAGAAATTGAAGAGCTTTTATAACAAACCACTTGCGGAACGTTGAAAAGCGCAGTCTCGAGCGTTGCCGTTCCTGAAGTTACGATGGCTACAGTAGCGGAATTCAATAAATCATAGGTGCGGTGTTGTACAAAGTTTACCCCTTCACTTTTATATTGAGTGTAAAAATCCAACGGCAGGTTTGGAGCACAGGCCACGTATATTGAATATCCCGTTAGCCTTTTAGCGGCATCCAACATGATAGGAAGTTTACGTTCAATTTCTTGTTTTCGACTTCCAGGTAAAATGGCAACGACGGGTAGTTCTTTGGTAAAGTAAGTATCTACTCGGTTTTCTTTAAAATTGTTTATTTCGTCAAGAAGAGGATGACCAAAATAAAAAGTGTCGAAATTGAATTTATCATAAAAATCCACTTCAAATGGTAAAATACAATACATGGCATCTACATATTTACGAATGGTAAATACCCGATTTTTTTTCCAAGCCCAAACTTGCGGAGAAATATAATATACAACATGAATTCCTTTGGATTTACACCATTTTGCCATTCTTAAATTAAAGCCAGGATAGTCCACTAGAATCACCGTATCAATTTCATTAGTCAAGAGTTGCTTTTTACAATCTCTAAAATTTTTACTGATTTTAGAAAAGTTCATCAAGACCTCCAAAAAACCCATAAACGACAAATCTTTGAGTTCTTTAAGAATCTGCACACCTGCATTTTTCATTTTATCCCCTCCCCAACCAAAAAATAGTATTTCAGGTTTTAATTTCTTCATTTCTTTAACAAGATTTGAAGCATGTAAATCTCCTGAGGCCTCCCCAGCTAAAATAAATAAACGTTTTGGAGTCATCCTACTGAAAATCGTAGTTAGAGATGAAAATATACAACATAAACGGAGCGTAAATTAACATTCCGAGAATTAATCCTCTGGTTATAAGATATTTTTCTTTATTTAAGAAATAATAAAACCAAATAAGGTTCGAAATTAATGCAAGAGAAATATGTTTACTTTTTATCATATCGCTCATTTCAAATTGTAGTTTCATGTATTCCCAAGAAGAATTTTGCGCTTGTCCGAGAATGAACCATATTATTGGCAGAAAAACCAATGGTGAAACCAAGCCAATAAGCATTCCAATCAAAGTTTGTTTGGTGAAAAAATTAGACATTTTCAATAGATTTTAAAGAGGGTATTGTAAGGTATGACGTTAAATCAAAGTGCGTTGGAACCACGCTGACGTATCCATTTTTTAACGCAAATAAATCTGTTTCTTCTCGTTGATCTTGATCCGTAAATTCTCCGGTAAGCCAATAGTAAGCTTCACCGAATTGATCCGTTCTTTTTTCAAATCGATCTGCCCAATAGGCATGAGCCTGCGAGCAAATTCTAATGCCATTTATTTTTTCGATTGGCAGTTTAGGAATATTTACATTCAAGCATAGCCTACTTGGAAAATCAATTTGGAGAGCATAATTAATGAGTTTTTCTACATACAATTCCGCTGCAGAAAAATCAGCATCAGCATCAAAATCACAAAGAGAAAATCCGATAGATGGAATATCTTCCATAGCGCCTTCAATAGCTGCCGACATCGTACCTGAGTACAACACATTTGTTGACGAATTTTCTCCATGATTTATTCCGGATAATATTAAATCAGGACGTTTTTTTAAGACTTCATAAATTCCCAATTTCACACAGTCCACAGGAGTTCCCGAACATGAATAAGCCTCAACTTCACCAAATAAAAAAGATTGCTTTAATCTAAGTGGATGGTGAATTGTTATAGCATGTCCCATACCCGACTGCGGTTTGTCAGGCGCAACAACCACAACTTGACCTATTTTTTTTGCTACCGAAACCAAGGTATGTAGCCCTTTAGCATGAACGCTGTCGTCGTTCGTAATTAGAATCAATTTTTGTTGTTCCATTTGTGCCAAATTTACGTAAATAAATGCTGTGGAATGCTTAGCTTTGTCATCATAATATGAACAATCTGAAATTGATTTCATTAGGTCAGAAATTTGCATTTTGCATGGTGAGTAGTTCTCCTCTTCGAAAGGAGGCGAGTGACGGTTCAGAAATGGTTTCTCAAGTTTTATTTGGAGAGCCAGTTAATGTCTTACAAATTCAAGAAAACTGGATAGAAATTGAAACTTATTTTGACGGTTACCACGGTTGGATGGATGTTAAACATGTATTAGCAATTTCCGAAAAAGAAATGCGTATTTGGTTGGATAAACTTCGTTTTGCCCCAATTACAGTAAAGGAGATACTCACACCATGGGGTAAACAAAGCTTATACCCTGCAAGTTTTATTGGAGAGCAAAACTTTTCGATTGGATCATTTTCATTTGTTTTACCTGAAGAAATCGCTCAAGAAAAAACAAACGCTTTTGAATTGGCGGAAAAGTATCTCAACACTCCTTACTTATGGGGAGGAAAGGCAACTAACGGAATCGATTGTTCAGGATTGGTACAGTCCGTTTTCAGAATGAAAGGTCTAAACCTTCCTCGTGATGCTTATCAACAAGAGGAAATTGGGATAGAAGTTGATTTTGACGACATACGAAATGACGACGTTGCATTCTTTTCTAATAAAAATGGAAAAATTATTCACGTTGGAATATTGAACGAAAATTCAGCAATTATTCATTCCTCTGGTCGTGTTAGAGTGGATGCCTTAACAAAGGAAGGGATATGGAACGAGGATTATGGAAAACTCACGCATTCACTGAAGAATATTAAAAGATTATTATAATCACATGACAAGTGAATTCCAATATGCAATTGATATTTGTCCTTCACAACCAGATCGGGCTTTCAAGTTGTCAGAGGAATTGTTAGAGAAAAGTGTTTTGGCTGACGATACTTTCAAAGCGAAAGAGGCCAAAATGATTATGGCGCATGCCGCACAATTTTTGGGACAATATTCCCTCTCTTATCAACTAGCTGATGAATGTCTTCTATATTTTGAGCAAGAAAACGCTGAATTTCAAATAGGATATGTACTGAATACTTTTGGGTTTATATTCAATTATTTTGAAGACCATAAAAGTCGCTTAGAAGTTAACTTAAAAAGCCTAGAATTACGAAAAAAGACCGGAGATTTAGACGGATTTTGTCGTTCTCTAAACAATACTGGGGATACATTCATACGATTAGGGCAATACGAAAATGCCATTCCCTATTTAAAACAATGCCTAGAAGTTACTCCAATTGAAAATACGCGAATGATTTGTGTGGCAAACTCAAATTTAGGTGAAGCATATTTCTACCTCGGTGATTGTAAAAGGTCTGAATTTCACTTCAATCTTTGCTTAAACAATAGTCGAGATATTCAATTTGATTCATTGATATTTAACTCCCAACTATTTCTGGGAATGATTTTTTTACAATCATCAGAATTTAAAAAAGCAAAAGACTATTTTGATCAAGCTTCACATACAGTAAATCTGTTATCAGATGCGAAGGAGGAATCAGCACTTCTTCATAAACAACTTGGGAATTTCTATGAACAAACAAAAGATTACAGAGAGGCGGTAATACATTTTAAGGCGTTTTATTCTATAGAAGAGAAAATAAAATCAGAGAAGCAACAAAAAGAAATTAGAAGTATTCAGCAATCTGTAGAGATTAAAGAATTAAAGTCGCAAAATATTTCTCTTGAGGCAGCGATTGAAGAGCGCACGCAAAAATTATACAACACATTAGATGAATTACGTGCTCAGGAATTATTAAATAGTAAAATTCTAAACTCGGCAAAAAATGCCATTATTGTATTTGACCAAAACGGTGAAATTAATGATTTCAATCCATCGGCCAATAATCTATTCAAACTTCGAAAAGGCGATTTAATTTATGACTACCTTAAATTTAATGACCATAAAATATTAACTCAAGTTATAGCCCTTTTATTTTCTCCCGAGGCAAGCGAACTTGTTAAATTTGAATTCGAAATGAGTTATCACGATGGTGCTGAAGAACATACTCTTGATGTTACTTTTACACAAATTGAAGATGACAAAGGTCAAAAAGGTATTTGTTTTATAAACGATATCACGATTCAAGTTCGAGCAGAAAAGGAACGTAAAAAAGAACTAGAAACAGAAATTACCATTAATTATTTCGCGCAGTCCTTATTCAAAGCAAATTCGGTTGACGATGTACTTTGGGGACTTGCAAAAGATTGTATTTCGAGATTAGAATTTGTGGATTGTGTAATTTATTTGATAGACGAAGAAAAAAATGAACTAGTTCAAAAAGCTGCACATGGCCCAAAAAACCCGATTGATTTTGACATTCAAAATCCTATAACTATTCCTATTGGTCAAGGAATTGTTGGATCAGTAGCAAAAACCGGAATTGCAGAAATAATCTCTAATACAGCGGATGATGATCGTTATATAGTTGATGATGATATGCGTTTGTCTGAAATTGCTGTTCCTATTAAATTAAGTGAAAAAATTATTGGCGTCATTGATTCTGAACACCCCGAAAAGAACTTTTACACGGATCGCCATTTACGAATCTTGACAACCATATCTAAATTGGTAGCCAATCGCATTGATAAACTAAAGGAACAAGAGGTAAAAGAAAAACTTCAACAGGAAATAATCCAAATCAATGAATCACTAGAGAAACAGGTATTCTTGAAAACTAAAGAAAACTTAAAGCTCAATCAGCAAATTGCAGATACAGAAAAAAGTCTTTTGATGGCCGAAATGTCTTCTCTACTTGCTCACGAAATAAATACTCCTCTTGCAAACATTCAAAATTCTACAAAAGCATTAAAGGAAACTATAGAAAAACACTCGACCGTAAATAGTTTCATTAAATCAAAGGACGCATTAGTAAACGAAGAGCTAATTACTAAACTCCTTGAAAGTATTAGTAAACCCGCACGTTTAATTTCCACTAAAAACTATATAAAAGAAGAAAAATTAGTTTTGGAAATGATTTCTAGACGAGGATATAATAATTTATTAAAATCTTCAGGAGAAATTATTAGACTTGATCTTGTTGACGAAAAATATTTACATCTGCTAAATAAAATTGAACATGTCGACAACTTTCTTAAGGAAGCCTGTTATGAAAAAAGTGTAGCAACTTTTATTAGCATCTTATTGAATGGCGTCGACGAAATTAGTCGCGTAGTGGAAGAAGTTAAAACACTGAAATCATTAGAATTAAATTCAAATGTTAAAAAGGAGATAATTATTTATGACACCATTATCGAAAATTTAAAACAGAATTTTCAAGATATTAGTTTTTCTTCAGAAAATAAAAATTTAATCGTTTTGGGGTATCCTGAAAAGCTAGTGCAACTATTGAACGGCATTTGGAAAATTACAGAGGATTTTGGAACTGTCGATCACAACAAAACTTTGAATTTCAAAACATATACGAAAGATTCTAACGTAATCTTAAAATTGGAAATTCCTACAACACATATCGATACTAATTTCTTTAATTACTCTAATGACTTTAATTCTTATGCAGGCGTGAATCATTCTCTCCGCGTAAGACTGAGCATTTTAAAATCAATTTTGGAAGAACATAATGCCCAGTTAGCCTATGACATAAAAAATGAATATTTAATTTTTCGCATAGAATTCTCAACGAAAGACGCGAAATATTAAACTTTTTTCATGGTTTTATCGTAACTTCGGATATTAGATTCAACACTTAACTACGCACATGAAAATTTTAATCACAGGAGGAGCCGGTTTTATTGGTAGTAACTTAGCCAAAAGACTGGTTAAAGAAGGACATACTGTCGTTGTTCTCGATTCATTATTGAGAGGAAATAAACTTGACAAATGGACCTTTTCAAAAATCAAATTTGTAAAGGGAGATGTTCGAAGCAGAAAATTGGTAGATGAATGCTCTGAAGGTTGTGATGTTATTTTCCATTTCGCGGCAGTATTAGGCGTTGATATTGTTGCAGATAATCCGGTGGAAACAATGGATGTAGAAGTAGTTGGCACAAGAAATGTCGTAGAAGCTGCCGAAAAAAATAATGTCAAATTTGTCTTATACGCCTCAACAAGTGGAATTTATAGTCACTCAGCTATCGTTAAAAACGCTTTAACTGAGGAAGTTCTCGTTGATCCGCGCACTTCCTATGCCATGGCAAAAAGGTATAATGAAATCTACTTAGCTTCTCATCACGAAGAGCGAAACTTGAATGTAATTTCTCTTCGCTTTTTCAATGTTTACGGATGGAATCAAGATAACCGAATGGTAGTTCCAAGATTTTTCGAACAGGCCTTGGAAAACGAAGATATTACAGTTTTTGGCACGGGGAATCAGACCAGAGATTTTACCTACATTGATGATACAGTTGAAGCATGTTTTCGTTTGATGGGAATCGAAGGATGCCACATTGTAAACATAGCAAATGAAGCTGAATGGTGTATTACCGACTTAGCCAATGAAATTAAATTCGTGACAGGTTCAAGTTCAAAACTCACCTATATTGAAGCTCCAAAAAAACGTTATGACTACGAAGTTGAGCGTCGTGTGGGGAGTTCTGAGAAATTATTTGAATTAACCAATTATAAACCTTTAACGAATTTGAAATCCGGATTAGAACAAATTTTTCAAATTAATTACGCCGAAAAAATCAACGCTTAAAATGAGAGACCAAGCCATTTTTCAATTAATCCAAGAAGAAAAAAATAGACAATTACACGGAATAGAACTTATCGCTTCAGAAAATTTCGTGAGTGAACAAGTAATGGAAGCCATGGGCAGCGTGCTCACAAATAAATACGCTGAAGGCTTGCCGGGAAAAAGATATTATGGTGGTTGTCAAGTGGTTGATAAAGTTGAACAACTGGCCATAGATCGACTTTGTGAATTATTTGGCGCAACATGGGCGAATGTTCAACCGCATTCTGGAGCTCAAGCGAATGCTGCCGTTTTTCTTGCTTGCTTAAATCCTGGTGATAAGATCCTTGGTTTCGATTTATCACATGGAGGTCATCTTACACATGGTTCCCCTGTAAATTTCTCAGGAAAACTTTATGTTCCTTACTTCTATGGGGTATCCAAGGAGACAGGACTAATAGATTATGACCTAATGGAGGAAACAGCAAAACGCGAACGTCCGAAAATGATTATTTGTGGTGCTTCGGCCTATTCACGTGACTGGGATTATGCAAGAATTCGAAAGGTAGCGGATGAAATTGGGGCATTAGTTTTAGCAGATATTTCTCACCCCGCAGGCTTAATTGCAGCGAAATTACTTAGTGATCCGTTGGCACATTGTCATATCGTTACGACCACGACACACAAAACTTTGAGAGGTCCTAGAGGCGGTGTTATTATGATGCGTCATAATTTTGACAATCCCTTCGGATTAAAATGGAACAATGGAAATTTAAAATCAATGGCAGCACTTTTAGATGCAGCGGTTTTCCCAGGAATTCAAGGCGGTCCATTGGAGCACGTAATTGCAGCAAAAGCCGTAGCTTTCGGTGAAGCACTTACAAGCGAATACAAAACATACATGACTCAAGTAAAACGAAATGCTTCCTTAATGGCCGACGAATTTATCAAATTGGGTTATCACATTATTTCTGGCGGCACCGAAAATCATAGCATGTTAATAGACCTGAGGTCAAAAGGAATTACTGGTAAAGATGCTGAAAATGCTCTTGTATTGGCAGATATTACAGTAAATAAAAACATGGTACCTTATGACACTGAATCTCCGTTTGTTACTTCCGGAATAAGAGTTGGAACTCCCGCTATAACTTCTCGTGGAATTAATGAGTCCGAAATCCCCACAATAGTTGGATTGATAGATGAAGCTTTAATGAATCGAGAGAATACTGAAGCCATCACGAGTGTAAGAAAAAAAGTAAATGAGCTGATGTCTCATAGGCCTTTATTTACTTGGTAAATGGTTTTCAAGCCAAAAAAAGATTGGTTTTTTCCTGTTGTACTTCTTTTCGTAGGTGTTATATACAGCGCTGTAGCAGTTTATGTTTTGATAGAGGAAGAGGATCACTCATCCATATATGGGTTAGGATTGGTTTTCTTCTTATTAATGCTTTTATTTTGGGTCATACAAAAAACAACCTCCTACCGTATCGACAATGAAGATAAGTTAATCTGTAAAATGCTATTCTTGAAGAAAACAATCTCCATTTCCACAATAAAATGCATTGAAGATTCAAATGGTCTATATGTGGGATGGAAAATGAACACCTCTTGGAAGTGTTTAGTTGTGAAATACAACAAATACGATGAGCTTTTAATTTCACCTGCTGAAGAGTTTGAATTTATACAAGCACTCCTTAAATTAAACCCATTAATTAATGTCAAATCCACACCTTGAAACGCAAATTTTTGTAGACGAAAAAGTGAATGCTTTTAAATTTAAAAACGAATATTCACTATACAACGAAACCGGAGAAGTTATAGGATCTATCCATCAACTGTTGAGCACTTGGGAAAAAATCCGAAAATTGATAGTTAGTCAAAAACTTACGCCATTCCAATACGAAATAAGAAATGCTCAAGGGGAAGTTATTGCCGAAATCAAAAAAGGTTGGACTTTTTGGCTTCCAAAAATTCAGTTGGTGATGAACGGTGCTGTAATTGGAGTAATTCACCAAAGATTTAAACTTATCAAACCCAAATTTGATATTTACGACAATAATAATCAACTCATTGGGGCTATCAAAGGAAATTGGTCGCATTGGCAATTTGATATCACAAGTGATAAAGGAATTGAACTTGGACATGTTTCTAAAAAATGGGCTGGAATCGCTAAGGAGTTATTTACCACAGCCGATAAATACATTGTTAATATTGACACAAGTGTACACGATGAGAAAATGCGCATGTTGGTTTTATCCGCAGCTTTGACTATTGATCTTGTCTTAAAGGAACAGGGTCAATAAGCTTTTATCCTATCTGTTGAAACACCATGACAAGAATTACAAGCTCCAGATGTCAATGGAGTACCCATGTAATTTTTCACACCCGAGGGTCCTGTTACGACAGGATATAAACCTTCAAAAACAACATTCTCCGTCGTGAAAAAATTTCCTTTAGCATCAATTTGAATGGTATGTTTGAGTTCGCCTTGCCCATCCGGAAGCGTGAAAAATTCCACCTTACCAGAACCCACAGAATTCAACATTGTCGTATCATATACTGTCCCTGCTGCATTAAAACAACCCTCTCCTCCTCCTCCATCGCGATGGCAATTCATGCAATTTTGACCTTTATTGTGACTTTCGGATTCTCCAGAATAACTAATATTTGTTTCTCCACATCCCTCTTCATCTTCTTTTTCACATGAATTTAACGGCAAAAGCACAATTGATGCAGAAAAAATAGCCAAAAGTAAAATATTCAATTTATTCATTTTCTTCGTTTTTCGATATTAAAGTTAATAATTCATAAGCTCCTTTGAACACTATTTTTGAATTTTGTTGTTTAGAACTTAATTCTACCGCATGAACCTTTTCATTTGACATTAAAATTTGAATTGGTTCGGACCAAAATGATTTACCATCGGAAGTTAAAAATATTGAAGGCTTATTATTGACATCTACAACTGCCTCAATGGGCAAAACAAAGTAATCGGATGAATTAATTTCTACTTGAGCCTTAATATATGCCCCTGGTTGAATTTTTGGGTCAAATTCATCGAAATGACAATGAACTTTTGCTGTTCTATCACTCGCTAATTCCTTTCCAATTAAGTAAATTTCACCTTTGATGGATCCAACAACTCCTGAAATCTCCAAATTCAATTTTTGTCCTTCTTTCAAAGAAGAAAGATGCTTTTCAAAAACTGTTAATTCCGCATGCACATGCTTCAGATCTATTATTTCCAGTAAATTCATTTTTGACTCGGCAAATGAGCCAACTTCGCAATTTACTTTCGTAATTACTCCATCAAAAGGTGCACGAATTTCTTGTTGACGTTGGATTTTCCCTTTATTTAAACTGTTAAAATCAACGTTTGCCATTTCCAATTTTATCCGCAAACCTTCCTTTTTTGCCTGAGTGATTGCCAAATTAGCCTTGGCTTGTTGTAATACTTTTAAAGCAGAAGCATCTTTTTCCACTAAAAACTTTTGTCGAACTAATTCCTGTTCATTTAATTCAAGTTGTGCATTATTTTCAAGATATTCTTGTTGTAGTTGAATGATTTCGGGATGTTCAACTGCGATTATCACCTGACCTTTCTTGACCTTCATCCCGTCAAGCACATTAATTTTCTTTATAAATCCGCCAAATGGCATGGTAATAAACAATTTATGTTGCGGCGGAACTTCAACTACTCCATTTAAATTTAAATTAGACGACATTTGTTCCTTACAAATTGTTTTAAACTGTATTCCCAAATTCTTTAATTGCTCGGAATCAACATTAACTATTGAATTTGAAGAAGATGTTTTTGTTTCATTTTGCATCTCCTCTTTGCCTCCACATGCAGTCAAGAGCAAAAAGGTGAAAGTTATTTTACTTAATGTTTTCATTTTCTAGTATTTTATTAATCCAGTTTATCAATATTCCAATTTCATTTGTCTTTTGTTTGGTCTCAATGAAATTTATTTCAATTTCTAGTAGTTCTTCATTCAACTGTAAAAGTTCAAAATTTGAAATATCACCATTTGATTTTTTTAATTCTAATTGCGACTTCAAGTTTTCTATTTCGTTTGAAAGAAGTAGTCTTCTATTTTCTAAGAGTAAAAATTGATTATTGTATGAATCATAAAGGTTTTTATAATTGATTTGAAATGACTTTGTAGAAGCATCAAAGTCTAATTGGTTCTTTTCCATCTGAAGCGTTATTTCTTTTTGTTTGTGAAGAAAACCATTCCAAAATATAGGAACATTCACTCCAAACATGACTCCTTGAAATCGCTTATCTGCTCCCGCAGCAGGACCTGAATTGGGTGGTATGGACCCTATCAATGTTTGATTGAAATAACCCAAATTAAATTCCGGAAGTTGCTGATTAAGCATATATCTTTTCTCGAGAATTAATTTTTGTTGAATCAAGTTTACATTCTTTTCTTTCCAATGTCTTTGAGTGAGAGAATCTTTCATTTTTTCAACTAAAATCACGTCGTATTTATCACTGAAATTAAGTTCGAAATTTTCATCGACCTTCATTCCAACTACCGATTTTAATTGGCTTTTCAGGTTCAACAAGTCATTTTCAATAGTATTTAACATCGCTACTTGGCGCATCTTTTTGATCGTAATTGCCGAGACATCAATGGTTGAAATTTCTCCAGCTTTCTTCTTTAATTCATAGAGTTGAGATAAGGTATCTAGACTTTTCGCATAGTCAATCACTTCTCTTTTTTTAGTCTCGCATGCCCGAATTGCGTCAAAAAGTGTATAAACCGCTAATTCACTTTCCCTTATTTTCCAATTAAGATTTTCATTTTCAATGGCTTGCTCATTGCTAGACATTTTTATTACTGATTGAAAAACAGTAGGAAATGGAATTGTTTGATTGATGGTGAGGTTGTTGTCTTTTATTGAATACGAATTATATTGACCAAACATCCCGTTCAAAGAAGACTTAGGCAATTCCATTAAAGCTAATTTTGATTGTCTTGCAATTTCGCCATTGAGTCTAATCGATGCGATTTCAGAACTATTTTTCTTCATGTAATCAATCAATTGTTGTTGATCAAATTGGCTAAAACCTTGAAATGAATTGATGGATAAAATCAAGAGCATTGATACTGTGGTAGAGTTACTTTTTTTAAAAGAGATTTTTTCAAACATGGCGTATAAGATGGGTAAAATAAAAAGGGTGAGAATGGTAGCGCTAATAAGTCCTCCAATCACCACTGTAGCTAATGGTTTTTGAACTTCCGCACCACTCCCCATTGAAAAGGCCATTGGAACAAATCCCAATGAAGCTACTGAAGCAGTCAACAAAACAGGTCTTAATCGATTTAGTGTGCCCCTAACAATTGTAAATGAGAGAGATGAACCCTTCGATTTAAGTGAATTAAACTCACTAATTAACACAATACCATTAAGAACTGCCACACCAAAAAGTGCAATAAAACCAACGCCAGCCGAAATGGAAAAGGGCATATCTCTAATCCAGAGTGCAACTATTCCACCAATTGCTGCCAATGGAATAGCCGAAAAAATTAAGGTTGCTTGTTTTACGGATTTGAAAGCGAGAAACAACAAAAAGAAAATGAGCAGTAAAGATGCGGGAACAGCTATCAACAATCTTTTTTGAGCATTTTCTAGATTTTTAAATGTTCCACCATAGGTTGGATAATAACCAGGCGCAAATTTTACTTGACGCGAAATCTCGTTTTTCAATTCTTCAACGATTGAAGCGACATCACGTCCACGCACATTGAATCCTACAATAATTCTTCTTTTAGCATCATCACGTTGAATTTGATTTGGTCCTTCCTTAACTGAAATTTCAGCTAATTCGCTTAACGGAATCTCTGTGCCTTGCTCGTTTACTACATGTATTTGTTCTATCATTTGAATATTATTTCTAGAGGCTTCATCTAATTTTATTACCAAATCAAATCTTTTCTCTCCTTCAAAAACAAGTCCCGTAGGTTGACCTGCCAAACTTATGTTTACTGCCCTATTTATTTCTTCTACACTAACCTGATATTTTGCAAGTTGTTCCCGATGATAGCGTATCGTCATTTGTGGAAGCCCTGTCATTTCCTCAACATAAACATCTTGAACTCCGTTAATCTTTCCAGCAATTCCTCCTATCTGTTTAGCATATTTTTCTAACATGTTGAAATCCTCGCCATAAATTTTAACTACAACATCTTGCTTGGCCCCAGTCATTAATTCGTTGAATCGCATTTGTATCGGCTGTTGAAATCCAAATGATACTCCGGGAAGAATCGTTTCTAATCTATTTTGCATTTTTTCTGCCAACTCATCCTTAGTTGTAGCACTGATCCATTCGTCCTTGGGTTTCAAAATAATCATCAAATCACAGGCCTCCATTGGCATTGGATCAGTGGGAATTTCTGCTGTTCCGATTTTACCAACTACTGATTTTACCTCTGGGAATTCCTCCAATAACATTTTTGACGCTTTCTGTGTTGATTCAATCGTTTTTGTTAAGCTTGAACCCGTCATCAACCTCATTTCCACAGCAAAATCACCTTCGTCAAGATTTGGTATAAATTCAGAACCTAAAGTTGAAAAAAGTGCTATACAGCCGATAAAAAAGGAAAGAAGGAATACTAAAACCAACTTTTTTTTCTTTAATACTATAAGTAATACAGGTAAATAGAATGATTTGATTTTTTCCACCATACGGTCGCT
>CAZLVX010000023.1:0-23561 GCA_964562965.1 uncultured Lishizhenia sp. | reverse complement strand
TCAACCCAAAACATGTAACATTTTTTAACGAATCTAAAATGAGAACAGGATTGGGATGAATATCCACATTTGTTGAAGTTTCCAATGAGCAGGATAATCCTGGAAATGTAATAACGACTGTATAAATTCCGGCTTCAAAAAGCGTCGGGTTTACTATCGTTTGTGTAGATTCCGAACCGGTTATTAAGCCTGGTCCTGTCCAACTATAGTTTGCAGCAGCTGAAAATGTAGCATTTAACGAAATATTCTGACCGACGCAAATTGGAGAATTAGTCGTAATAGTAGGAGGAGGGCATCCTGAAACATCAATTAATAAAACATTGCTCGCTTCAGAAGGACAACCATTGGCATCATAGGTATCGGAGGCACCACCATTATTATAGGAGTTACCTGAAATATTTCCAGTACCATATATGTATGCCACGTGAGAAAGGGTTGAATCGCATTGAAACATTAAACAATCATCAATTACTTGAACTCTGAATTTCACAACAGTACTATCTGCTCCTGAAGAACTTGCTTGAACTTGTCCACCATTTGCACTATTTGCTCCTGTTCCAATTCGAAATTTCAGCGTCTTATTGGCCGCATTGTATTCAGCTTGATCGTCTCCAGCAACATCCGTTTTTGGACCAAGATTAGGCCCAAACGAGTAGGTTATCGAATTGGGAACATAGACAGTTCTTGGGTCCAAGGTATCAACCATGAAAGTATTTAAGGATAAGTCAGATCCTATATTCTTTCCAACTAAAGTATATTCTAAAATATCTCCAGGAGTAACTAATCCTCCGTTTAAATCATTAATCCGAACATCTGCTCTCAAATCAGGTTCATAAATATCAATGGCAGAGGTAAAGGCTCGAGCTAGAATATTCTCCGAATTAGTGGTGACTCTAATCGTGGCATTCGTTGCATTATTTCCAATGTAATTAAATGCTGAATTATTAGGTAAAAAGATACTCGCGTCGTAACCCAGTGAGTTGTTAAGATTAGGAATACGAAAAGGTGTCAATGCCGCACCATAAGAAATTGTTGAATTAAAAAAATCATTGGTTGGATGAAGTGCATCCGAAACATTCACAAAAGTACCTGCCCCATTAAATTGCAATTGATCACCGGTAGAACCGCGGTCGCCCTCGAAACCGATTACTCCTAATTCAAAACCAACTGGACCACTCGGAGGCGTTGCAAAACCTGAAATTGGGATATCCAATGAACTACCTATGCCAATATTTCCAAAACCATCAAAAACAGTTAAGTTTCTCATGGACTGAAAAACATTTTTGTACACTACAATTATGGACCAACCTCCCCAATAGTTGGATCCTCCCGTCTGAGTCACTACATTGGCGACTGTAAATCTGGCCTTAATACCTGAAGACTGAACAAGAGAAGTAATGTCTTTAAAGCAATGATAACTCGGGTGTGTACCAAGTGCTTGAGCATCTACAAGTTGATCCGCAGATAAATTTTGATACGTTCCGTTTCCAACTTTAATTCTTACTTGATTTCGAATATTCCAGTTTGATATTGACGAAGTCCCACGACCACTCCAGTACAATCCAGCCCATAGAACTTCACTACAATTTGCCAAGTTTAAACTATCACTAGACGACATAAAAGTAGCCGAATTTCCGTCAATATCAACGTAATTCATAGTAAAGCCCCCGTTTGAGCTCCCCCCATTAGGTGGAATCTCTGCTGTTCCGGACGTACACGTTCCTCCTGAATTACATGAAACAGAGACATTCGATAGTATTCTTATCCCTCCTTTCTGTGAGGTAGAATACCGAGCGTTAAAAGGCTGTATCAACTGTGAATGATACAATTGCGCACTTAAAAAAAATAAAAAAAAGATACAATACTTCAACACAATGTCACAATGACCTTTACTATTGGTAAAGATACATGAATTGTAGACGTTTTACAATTAAAATCGTTGCGTGAATTATACTTTTATTTTTGGTCTGAAGCCTTGTTTAGAAATAGAAATCACTTCCTTCCCTATCCCTGTAATGGAAACCATGTTCAAAGGGAATTCCAGCAGAACATGACAGAAACTTAGGAAAAATAAAAAAGTAAGTCCTAAGGCGTAATCATATAAATATATTCCGCAAGCAGCTATCCAAAGACCAATGACCACAATAAAACGAACTTTTGGGACCTTATGCCATCTGATAATTTCTGTTTTACTAAACCAATTAAGGTAATGATACAGATAGGCAAAAGCAATAAAACGCATCAATAGAATTCCAGTTTGAGAATAAAAAACAAGTTCTTTGGAGGCATCTAAATCAATTGCCTTGGTGCCGTTTACATAATACAATTGATCTCCATTTGCATCTAAAAGCGGAGGCAGTTCCATTAAATTAAACTCTTTCAGCACTTCTATATTTAAGCCTAGGAATCCTTGACCATCTCCGTCGTATGCTTGTTTCCCATAGGTAGATACCTCAAAAAAGGACGACTCATTAAATAAATTAAAGAGTAAAAAAGGAACTAAAACAAAAAAAGCAACCTGGATTAATCCAGAATAACTTCTTGACTTTAAAGCGCCATATAACATAAATAAACCTGTAAAAAGATAAACATGAATTAGTGTTGGAACTAAAGATGTCACGGTAAATGTTGCAAAAGAAGGCTTAAAAACCTCCTCACCACCGGCATTAATGTAATTAGGAGAAAACCACTGATCTACGAATGCGTAGACCAATAAAATACTAATAAGTTTCACCCACAAATTCTCCACAAGAACAAAGAGGATACTTGCTATTAGCGCAAGTGCCAGCAATTTACCATAAAGGTTGAGTTCATCATATTGCTCAACAAAACTGGTATGAAATTCATATTTCATTGCGAAATAATCGTAGGAAATTACAATGGAGATTATCAACAATACAAGAAAATCATACTTTCCCTTTGTAAAATACTGACGATCGTGTAACCAACTTATTTCTGTAAGGTAATGAAGTGGACCTAAAAAAGCATATGCAAATAAAAAAGTTTCAAATGGAAGAATGAAAGCAGCCATCATGCTCAAAAGCATTAGTCCAACATTTGCAAAATTAATTTTATCCTCTTTCGTCAGTAACATAGGTTAGAATAAAGTAGGTTGTCCTTCGTCGTCTTCATCCGATGTAATGTCCCATTCCATAGTTGGAGCTTCTTCTTCTGCAGCGTCTTCCGAAATTGTCAACTCAGATTCTTGTAATTCCTTTGGCCAAGGTTCTTTTCCTTCATCAATTGAATGTGTTAATACAATCTCTTTTACTTTTAATTTTGTAAGTTGATTCCCCTGGGCTTTCATGCCTTTCACATCAATCATATCCGCCAAATTCAAGATATTGTCGGGTAAGTTTTTAGTTTCTTTTAAAAGTTTGTTATACACAATGCGTGCTTCAGGGCGATATGCTGTCGACACTAAATCCATAAAGGAACCGTTACTTTCTGAAATAAAAAGAACTCGTTTATCTGTAGTTACCTCACACAAAAATCGTTTCACATAATGCAAATCTTTTTCGGCATCAAAATAAACTGTGGTTATTGGTCGATTTTGGTTCCATTTTTCAATGTGAATCATATCTTCGTCAAAATGAGTAGCCAAATCAAAAGAACTTAACCGATATTCTCCATTTTTGTATAAGGTTAAGATTTTATCGTCACCTTTAAATGAACCCAAAAATTTACCTCTTTCTTCATCATTTAAGCGTCCAACCACGGTGTCATACCAAATTTTTCTCGCTGCAAGGGTTGATCCACCAACTTCTTTTTGTACAATTTTTTGAATGATTTCTTTTGTAACCCTATTACCCGCAGAATTTCTTCCTTTGATAAGTTGTTCCCCTAAATCAACATCGAAACGCAGCCTTTTCAAATGAGGTCTTGGTCGCAATAACACCGTTACCACTTCTCGCTCTCCATTCGGATGAACAGAGAAATACAACATCTTTGACCCTTTAGTACCCTTTGTTAAATCATATTCTGTATCCCTAGTAATTGAATTCACATAGAAACGCTTCATCATTGTAGCACCTCCTACTCCATCCTGATAAAAAAGGTGGTAAATAGTTCGAGTATCTCCCTTTTTCCATACACTTGCATAGATCAAGTCCTTACCAACGAATTTTTTATCGGCAACCTTCGAGACAAGCATCTTTCCACTTGAAAAGAAACAAATTATATCATCAATTTCAGAACAATCGCATACCGACTCGTTCTTCTTCAATCCATAACCTATAAAGCCTTCTTCAAAATCAACATAAAGCTTTCTATTCGCTATAATCACTTTTGTTGCTGAAATAGTATCGAATGTTTTAATTTCAGTTTTTCGTTCTTTTCCTGCCCCAAAACGCTTCTTAAGGTCCTTAAAATACTCTATTGAAAATTCAATTAAATTCGCCAAATTAGATTTAACCTCCTCCATCTCTTCCTCAATTTTAACGAGAGCATCGTCAGCTTTTGAAGAATCAAAACGGGTAATTCTAATCATCGGAATTTGTGTCAAGCGGTGTAAATCATCCTCTTGTATCTCACGAATCAATTGCTTTTTAAATGGTTCAAATCTTTTGAAAAGGTATGTGTACAAAGACTCTTTGTCACTGTAATGCTTAAAGTCAATATACATTTCATTATTAATGAATAACTTTTCTAACGTAGAGAAATGCCATTGGCGTTCAAGTTCATCCAATCGTATTTCCAACTCTAACTTTAGAAGTCGAACAGTATTATCTGTATTGATTTTTAAAATTTCAGAAACACCCAAAAATCTTGGTTTTTCTCCGTCAATTATAGATGAATTCGGAGAAATAGATACTTCACAATCTGTGAAGGCGTAAAGCGCATCTATTGTTTTATCTGGCGAAACCCCAGGTGCGAGGTGCACGATAATCTCAGCTTCACTCGAGGTGTTATCTTCAATCTTTTTAATCTTTATCTTTCCTTTGTCATTGGCCTTGATCACCGATTCGATAAGTGAACCAGTGGTAGTACCGAAAGGAATTTCATTTATAATGAGTGTTTTGTTATCAACCTTTTTTATTTTAGCTCTAACTCGAACCCTACCACCACGTAAACCATCGTTATAACCTGAAAAGTCTGCCATCCCACCATTAGGAAAGTCTGGTAAAATCTCTACTTTTTTTCCTCTTAAATGGTTTATGGATTGATCGATAAGTTCAATAAAGTTGTGCGGTAAAAATTTACATGCCATTCCAACAGCGATTCCTTCCGCACCTTGCGCTAACAATAAAGGGAATTTCATTGGAAGCTGCTCAGGCTCTTTATTTCTACCATCGTAACTGGCTAGCCAATTGGTTGTTTTAGGATTAAATGCTACATGCAATGCGAATTTAGATAACCTTGCCTCTATGTAACGGGGTGCTGCGGCACCATCTCCTGTTAAGGTATTTCCCCAATTTCCCTGACAATCAATCAAAAGTTCTTTCTGTCCTAATTGCACCAACGCATCCCCAATAGAGGCATCTCCATGTGGGTGGTACTTCATAGTATTACCAATAATATTCGCAACTTTATTGTAACGTCCATCTTCCATTTCTTTCATGGAATGTAAGATTCTTCGTTGAACAGGTTTTAAACCGTCAAATAAAGCAGGAACAGCACGCTCAAGAATTACATAACTCGCATAATCCAAAAACCAGTTTTCGTACAAACCACTTAGAGGAACGATATTTTCGTCCACTTTTTTATTTTCAAAGGGATTGTGCTCTTCGCCTTGATTCTGTAAATTATCGTCTATTTCTTCTTCTGCCATGTTAAGATGCAATTTCTAATTCGTCAGATTCTTCGGAAGCTGTAGCTTCGGCAAGATCTTTTTCAACGCGCAAATTATCAATAATAAAATCCTGTCTTTCTTGTGTGTTCTTACCCATAAAATAGGACAAAATGGAATCTATTGAAGCATCTTTTGTCAGCAATACAGGTTCCAATCGAATATCTTCTCCGATAAAGTGAATAAATTCATCGGGTGAAATTTCACCTAAACCTTTAAAGCGTGTTATTTCTGGATTTTTTCCCAACTCGGCAATTGCGTTCCTTCTTTCTTCATCTGAATAACAATAAATTGTTTTCTTTTTATTGCGCACTCTAAAAAGCGGTGTTTGAAGCACATACACATGATTTCGCTTCACTAAATCTGGAAAGAATTGAAGAAAAAACGTCAATAACAGCATGCGGATATGCATACCATCAACATCTGCATCCGTTGCAATTACAATACGATTGTATCGTAAATTGTCCATATCATCTTCAATATCTAAAGCGGCTTGAATCAAGTTAAACTCTTCGTTTTCGTAAACAACTTTTTTGGTAAGCCCATAACAATTCAAAGGTTTTCCTCTTAGCGAAAATACCGCTTGTGTATTCACGTCGCGAGATTTAGTAATTGAACCACTCGCCGAGTCACCTTCAGTGATAAACAAGGTTGTCTCCTCTCTGCGCTCATCTTTTAAATCCGTTAAATGAGTGCGGCAATCTCTCAACTTCTTATTGTGTAAATTCGCTTTTTTCGAACGCTCACGGGCGATTTTACGAATACCTGCCAATTCTTTACGCTCACGTTCGGATTGTTTGATTTTCTTTTCAATCGTTTCAGCAACGTCAGGATTACGATGCAAGTAATTATCTAACTTATCCTTTAAAAAATCATTAACAAAGGCTCGCATAGATTTTCCACCCGGCTCAATTTCTTGTGATCCTAATTTTGTTTTCGTTTGAGATTCAAAAACGGGCTCAATCACCTTGACAGAAATCGCCGCTACAATTGATTGTCGAATATCCGAGGCTTCGTAATTCTTATTGTAAAAATCACGAATAACTTTAGCAACTGATTCTCTAAAGGCACTGGCATGTGTCCCTCCTTGCGTTGTATGCTGACCATTCACAAAAGAATAATAATCCTCTCCATATGTTCGCCCGTGGGTAAATGCCACTTCTATGTCCTCATCTTCAAGGTGAATAATCGGATAAAGCGGATCTCCATCCATATTATTTTCCAACAAGTCCTTAAGACCATCTTTGGAATTATAGCGCTCACCATTATAATGAATAGTCAATCCCCTGTTCAGGTAACAGTAATTCCACATCATCTTATCCAAGTATGCGGTTTTAAAAGCATACTTTTTAAAGATTGTATCATCAGGAATAAACTCTACATAAGTACCATTCGTCTCATCGGTTTTCTCAATGGCAAATTCTTGAACCAACTCACCTTGACTAAACGAGGCGGCTTTTTTATCTCCTTCACGAACAGAATACACCATAAAATGAGAAGAAAGGGCATTCACCGCTTTGGTACCCACCCCATTTAAACCTACTGATTTTTTAAATGCTTTCGAATCGTATTTTCCACCGGTATTCATTTTAGAGACAACCTCAACCACTTTTCCTAAAGGAATTCCTCGTCCGTAATCACGAATGGAGACCTTGCCATCTTTCACTTTGATTTCTACCTTTCGGCCATTTCCCATCACAAATTCATCGATGCAGTTGTCCATCACTTCCTTTACCAATATGTAAATTCCGTCATCAGCAGCAGCACCGTCCCCTAGCTTCCCAATATACATTCCTGGACGTAATCGAATGTGTTCTTTCCAGTCTAATGAACGTATGTTGTCTTCCGTATATTGATTTTCAGCCATAATCACCGCGTTAAATACAAAAATAAGTGTGTTTTGAATTTGTAGAACACGTTTAGAGACCGAGTTATAAACAACTTTATAGGGATAACAGGCTACTTTGTAAATAGTCTTTCTACCTCTTCTTGGGTAGCAATTTCATAGGGAGGTTTACCTGAAATTACGTCCAATAAAAATAATTTGTCAGGATATTGACTTATTTTAAAGTGATTGTGAAAGTGATTTTTTCCAATTATTTGAATTTCAATAAATTCTAAATTTGAAATGATCTTGTAATAAGACTTGCCATTGTTCATTTTTCTGTAAACTGGAAATTCCATTTATTTACAATCGCTCTAGTGGAGTTTTAACGCCATCGACTAATGAATAACACGCTAATTTATCTTTAAAAACTGAAGATTTGAAAATGGATCGATTCAGAAGCATGCGCACACACTCTTGAATTCCTTCTACTATAGATGGATGTGGATGAATTAGTTCTGACAATACCTCAATTGGCATTTGCAATTTAATTAGCAACCCCACTGCCTGAATAGCAGTTGAGGCGTGAGCACCAACCACACGCATACCTAAAATCCTCATTTCTTTGTCGTTGGTAACAATAATTTTAAAAAAGCCTTGTGTTTTTCTCATGGCTATCGCCCTCGTAATGAGAGAGTAATCTATTTTCACTACTTTAATAGGAATATTTTTCTCAACACATTGCTGCTCATTCATTCCAACTGAAGCAACTTCTGGATTTAGAAACATTATGGTACAAACGTTGTCGTAATTTAATCGCTCAGGTTTATTTCCAAGTGCTTTTTCAACTGCGTGTCGCGCTTCCAGTTCACCCATATTCACCAATGCAATCCGACCTGAAACATCACCTACTGCGTAAATATTCGGTATACTCGTTCGTGTGTCGTCGTCTCCAATATGTACTCCGCGTTTTGACATTTCCACCCCGGCATTTTCCATTCCTAAACCCTCAATGTTTGGTTGTCGACCAATAGAAAGTAGTGCTTTTTCAACTCGTATTACTTCTCTTTTACCATCAGGATACGAAAGTTCGTATTCCACCTCTCCATCAACTTTTTCGAGTCTTTCCAGTGAGGCATTCGAATGAATCGTCACTCCGTGATCGGTTAAGTTTTTCGCTACGAGTCGTGAAATATCCTCATCTTCAAAGGGTAAAATACGTTCTTGACGGTCAATTATATAGACTTTCGTTTTTCCGAAGTTGCTAAAAATGGTGGCGTATTCACAACCAATTACTCCTGCGCCAACAATAACTAGACTTTTTGGGTAATCACCAATATTGTCAATACCATCACTCGTCAAGATGATATCTTCATCTACTTCAATATTTGGCAATTTTCGAGGTCTACTTCCGGTTGCTAATACTATATTTTCTCCCCAAATCACCTTTTTCTCTCCTTCGTATGTAATTTCAATGGTATGATTGTCTAATAATTTACCATGTCCACGCTCGTAACTCAGCAATTTATTCATGGTTTCCGTTTGAAGGAGTTTGATGTGTGCCGAATATTGAAATTTTCTTTCGAAAATTGCCTCAGCAAGATTTTGCCTAACATCTTCCCAGGTCAACTCAAATTTGGTTCTTCCCTTTGAGACTATCATGTCATTAATGTCCGCCACACGATTGGACAATTCCCACAATGTTTTGGAAGAAAGAGCTCCATTATACACCCCTGCACCACCAACACGATCTCGTTCAATTAAGCACACACGTTTACCGAAATCAATACCGCGCATGGCTGCAGCATAACCTGCTGGACCGCCTCCAATAACAATTAAATCAAATTTTTCCATGTGAAGTTTCGAAGGTAAATATAATGAGAATTCACATTAATGCTGGATTTGAGTTATTATCAAAAATAGATTGAATTTAATATGTTAAAAATCAACAATATCAAAAGCGAAGTATAAATCCATTTTTTTTCTTTCAAAAAAAAGCTTTCACCAAATCAGTCATTTTCAAGAAAAAAACATAACACCAAAGGAAAATTGAGATCATTAATCTTGCGAAACATTTTATCTCCGCACGAACTATTAATTTCTCAAAGGCTTTTGTGCATCAAAAAAAAAGGGGGCTCTGACAAGCCCCATTTCTACTACTTGGTAAATAATCTCCAATAAGTGCCTATAACCCATTTGCAGTTTTACGTCCTGCTAAATCAATAAATAGAGCTACATATTTTTCCTTCATTTTTTTATCACGATTTGAAATATCCATTCTTTCCAGTGCAGATAATATTGTCTCGGCTTCAGAAACATTTCTAAGTGCAAAATGACACTCAACTAAATTAAAATAGATTGCTATTGTTATATCTTTATCAATCCTAGCTTTTTTATTTGTGACATCTGACTCTCCCAATATCTTCGTCCATAAATCTACTGCCATATTTAATTTTTGCTTGGCCGTTTCTTCATTGGTGGTTAATGATTTAAAACCAGTCATAGCGTTATTATATGCTTCGTTATAATCTGCATATTCATCACCTTTCGATTTTACGTAATCTAATGAAGATTCACGCGAAGTAACCTCAAAACCAATTCGATCATTAACTAAGTGATTAATTAAAGTTAAATTCTCTTTAAGCACTTTTTCTTCAACCGTTCGGTACAAAGCGCTGTAATCAGTAGACGGATAATTCTTATTTGAAGTAGATTTATATGTCTTGAATTCTGAGAGCTCGGCAGGTGCCTCATAGAATATTTCTTGTCCCGAAGCGCTTGCTACTTTAACACTCATGGGATTTCGATAAGTAAATTCCACCCAATAATAGGTCACATCAGCTGTAGTTGCTGTTCCGTTCACAATTTTAGATTCTTTTTTAACTTCATTTTTTACAACTGGCTGAGAATGCTCAAATCCTTGCATGTTAACATGGTAGGATAAGGCATTATCTGTACCTTTTGAAAAACCATCTAGCTTTAAGTATGTAGAGGCTAAAGATGGATAATCATATACTGTTTTTATGTCTGGTTTTGGAACATTTCTTTTATAAGGCTGTGGAACATAATCTTTTACTGGCTTGGTATTTTCGTTTAATAATTGTTTTTCCAGAATCTTTTTTGCCAATGATTTTTCGTTATACTCAGCCATTGCTTTTTCGTATTTTTCATCTGCAGCCTTTACTTTTAATGGGTATTCATTCATTTCACGTTGATAATCCGCTTCTGCTTGAGCAACATCCTTTTCGTACTGCGCCATAATTTTTGCATTTTCCTCATCAGATGATGATGATAGACTCGAAGTATAATTAGCTACACGAGGCTGAAGTGGATTCGTAGGAAGCTTAATGTAGTTGTAGCGTAAATCTTCAGATTTAAGCGATTGTCCGAATACCATTGAGGTAGCGAACACAAAATAGAAAAAATTAATTGTTTTCATAAGTGTAGGTTTAATTGGTGAGCAAATCTAAAAATAAAAAATCGACGAAATGAATTTTTGAAAAAGATTAAACCTCAAAAATTCAGAACATATTATCAAACTTTACCAATTAATGAATAATTTCGGTTTAATCATTTAGAATAATTAAATTGAAATCTGAAGATAATCAACTACTTCATTGGGCAAGACAAAATGAGGAAGACATAAAACGAAACTTCCGTAAATGGAGTAAGACAAAACCGAGAAACCTCGATGATCGTTTTCATGGTGAGCACGAACAAGTTTTCAAAAAAATGGACTGTTTGACTTGTGCTAATTGTTGTAAAACCACAAGTCCTATATTTCGTGATGCCGATATTCGAAGAATTTCGAAACACCTGAAAATGAAAGAAGCACAGTTCATTTCCAATTATCTGAAAATCGATGAAGACCAAGATTATGTTTTAAAATCTTCTCCTTGTCAATTCTTAGGCGAAGACAATTATTGTAAAATTTACGAAGTGAGGCCGCTAGCTTGTCGCGAATACCCTCATACGGACAGGAAAAATATGGCGCAAATTTTAGACTTAACAATACAAAACACAAAGATTTGCCCTGCAGTCTCCCGTATTGTACAGAATCTCATATGATTGCTTTTCACCCGAGATATGTTCACCCATTGCCAGACAACCATAAATTTCCAATGGAAAAATATGATTTACTGCCGAAACAATTACTTCATGAAGGAACAGTAGATTTTCATCATTTTTTTGAACCTACAACTTTAGAAGAAAAACTAATCGAGCAGGTTCACTGCCCGCTATATTGGCAAAATTTGAAAAATTTACGACTTACCGATCGCGAGCAACGAGTCTCTGGGTTTCAACATTCAACAGAATTAATTGAAAGAGAAACTACTATCATGGAAGGCACACGAATGGCCGCAGAACTTGCCTTAAAATTAAAAATTGGATTTAATATCGCTGGCGGCACCCATCACGCATTTTACAACCGAGCTGAGGGGTTTTGTTTACTCAACGACCAAGTTATTGCCGCGCATTGGTTACTCGAAAATAAATTAGCGAACAAAATTCTAATTATTGACCTCGATGTTCACCAAGGTAATGGAACTGCAGCAATGTTGAAGAATGAAAATAGGGTGTTTACATTTAGCATGCACGGAGAAAATAATTACCCTATGCAAAAAGAAATTTCGAATCTAGATGTTCCACTTGTTAACGGTATTTCGGATAAGGACTATCTCTACTTGCTCGAAAAAAATATTGACCAACTATCGTCTATATTCGAACCTGATTTCATCTTTTACCAATGTGGCGTTGATATTTTAGAAACGGATAAACTCGGCAAACTAGCCGTGAGTATAGCTGGTTGTAAAAAAAGAGATGAATTGGTATTTCGAATGGCCAAACAACTTAATTGCCCTATAGTATGTAGTATGGGAGGTGGTTACAGTCCAAATATTAAAGATATCATTGAGGCTCATGCCAATACTTTTCGCGTGGGAATAGATATTATTCTTTAGAACAAGACAATATTTCATGAATTACCTCATGGCATAAGAATTGAAACTTTAGGCAAAATCAAACGAAAAGGAATATTTTTCGCTTTTGAAATATATTACTGACAATTTGACGCAAAAAAAACATACTTTATGAGCGAACTTTTTGATGCTGCATTTTTAAACGTACACTCGATGGACTCAGATGCAGAATTTATTCCGTTAATTACAGCCGAGGAAGAAGAGAATATCAACAAACAAAATTTCCCAACGGAGTTGCCAATTTTACCACTTCGCAACAATGTTCTTTTTCCTGGAGTCGTTATTCCAATTACCGTTGGTCGAGACAAATCAATTAAATTGATTCAAGAAGCAAACAAAGGCAACAAAATAATTGGTGTAGTTTCACAACGCGACCAAGAACAAGAATCACCAGAATTCAACGACCTTCACGAAATAGGCACGGTAGCACAAATTATTCGATTATTAAAAATGCCAGATGGCAGCTCGACTGTTATCATTCAAGGAAAAAGAAGGTTTCAAATTACCACTCCTCTTCAAACTGAACCTTACATGAGGGCTACAGTTGAAATATTAAAGGAAACTCCGGTTGATAAAAAGGACAAAGAACTTGATGTAATGTTCAAAACAATTAAGGACTTAGCATTGCAAATAATTCGCGATAGTCCGAATATTCCATCAGAAGCACAATTTGCCATCGGCAACATTGACAGCCCTACATTTTTAGTAAATTTTATTTCTTCAAACATGAACGCTGATGTTTCTAAAAAACAGCAAATGCTCGAAGAAATGGACATGAAAAAACGGGTACTCATGGTCTTGGAGCACCTTACGATGGAAGTGCAACTGTTAGAAATGCGAAATGAAATTCAAAATAAGGTCAAAAAAGATTTGGATAAACAACAGCGCGAGTACTTCCTTCATCAGCAAATGCGGACAATTCAAGACGAATTAGGCGATAACCCACAAACTCAAGACGTTCGCGAACTAGAAGAAAGAGCAAAAAATAAAAAATGGTCTGAAACAGTCGAAAAATCCTTTAAAAAAGAATTAGAGAAACTGCAACGTATGAATCCACAAGGAGCTGAATATACTGTTCAATTAAATTACCTTGACTTGCTTCTTGATTTACCTTGGTCAGATTTCACGAAGGATAACCTAGACCTCAACAGAGCGAAAAAAATTCTAGAACGCGATCACTTTGGGTTAGAAAAAGTTAAAGAACGCATTTTGGAATACCTCGCAGTTCTAAAACTTAAAGGCAATATGAAATCTCCAATTTTATGTTTTTACGGGCCTCCAGGTGTTGGAAAAACATCTTTAGGAAAATCTATTGCTGAAGCACTCGGCAGAAAATATGTACGCATGTCACTTGGTGGCGTTCACGACGAGGCTGAAATTCGTGGTCACAGAAAGACCTACATCGGAGCGATGCCAGGTAGAATCATGCAAAACTTAAAAAAAGCTAGTTCTGCGAATCCTGTTTTTGTACTAGACGAAATTGATAAATTAGGAAGAAGTAATCACGGAGATCCTTCCTCTGCCCTATTGGAAGTATTAGATCCAGAGCAAAATCATGCCTTTTATGACAATTACGTTGAATCGGAATTTGACTTATCAAAAGTAATGTTTATTGCCACTGCCAATAGTTTAAATGAAATTCAAGGACCATTGAGGGATCGAATGGAAATAATAGAAGTAAATGGTTATACAATAGAAGAGAAAATTGAAATTGCGAAACGACATTTACTTCCAAAACAAATTCAAGAACACGGAATAAGTGCAAAAAATATCTCCATTGATAAAAAGACAATAGAGTCTTTGATAGAAGAATACACTAACGAGTCCGGTGTTCGTGGGTTAGACAAAGTTGTGGCCAAATTGGTTAGAAATCGTGCCAGACAAATTGCGATGGAAGAGGCCTATGAAGAAAAAATTACCTCAGCAGATTTGTTCACATACCTTGGAGCCGGAAGAAAAAGAACCAAATACGACAATAATGAAGTCGCAGGAGTGGTTACAGGTTTAGCATGGACAAGTGTTGGAGGTGATATTCTTTTTATAGAATCATCTCTTACAAATGGTAAAGGAAAATTAACGCTTACAGGAAATCTTGGTGAGGTAATGAAGGAATCGGCAATAATAGCCCTTGAGTTTTTAAAAGCCAATTCAGAATTTCTTAATCTAAATCAGGAATTATTTGACACACATAATGTCCATGTCCATGTCCCTGAAGGCGCAACACCCAAGGATGGACCAAGCGCAGGTATCACCATGTTGACTGCTTTAGCCTCCTTATTTACTCAACGTAAAGTAAAGAAAAACCTAGCCATGACAGGAGAAATTACTCTTCGAGGCGATGTGCTTCCCGTTGGTGGAATTAAGGAAAAGATTTTAGCAGCAAAGCGAGCAGGAATTAAAGAAATTATTATGTGTTCAAAGAACAAGCAAGATGTAGATGACATCAATCCTGATTACTTAAAGGGATTGAAAATTCATTATGTTGAAAAAATGAAGGAAGTGTTAAATCTTTCGCTCACTAAGGAATTGGTTAAAAATCCTGTTGTGTTAAAGTGAAACTTTCCTACCTTTGATAGGTGAAGTATAAATCCTACATTCTTGTAAGTCTCGTTTTACTGTATGTCCTTCAAAGTTTTGTGTCAACTCCGAAGGAAGTGCAATGGGGATTTTTTGGCCATAAAAGAATCAACAGAATTGCAGTTTTCACCTTACCCCCTGAAATGTTTGGCTTCTACAAAGAACATATTGAATTTGTTACCGAACATGCCGTCGACCCGGACAAAAGAAGGTACGCCGTTGAGGGTGAGGCTCAATGCCACTATATTGATTTAGATCACTATTACAAACCTGGAGAAAATCCTTTTGAAATCATGCCACGTAAATGGAAAGATGCGGTTTCGAAATTCACCGAAGACACCCTTCAAACCTATGGAATTGTCCCATGGCATATTTCCGTTATGAAAAGTAAGCTACAACGAGCATTTGAAACAAAGAATGTAGACTTAATTTTAAAATATTCCGCAGATATTGGACATTACATTGCAGATGCACATGTACCTCTCCATACAACAGAAAATTACAATGGTCAACTTACAGGTCAAAAAGGCATTCACGGATTATGGGAAAGTCGTCTCGTAGAAATTAATGCTGAAAATTACGATTATTTCGTAGGGAAAGCGACTTATGTTAAAAGCGTATTAGACTACACGTGGGAAGCCGTAGAAGCCTCACATAATGCTTTAGATTCTGTTTTAAGAATGGAAAAAGAAATAACACGCACATTTCCATCAGACAGAAAATACGCGTACGAGCAACGCGGAAACACAACTGTTCAGGTATATTCCAAAGAGTTCTGTAGTGCTTATCATGCACAGTTAAACGGTATGGTAGAACGAAGACTTCGTGCAGCGGTAATTGCTGTTGGTTCCATTTGGTATACCGCTTGGGTAGATGCAGGGCAACCAGATTTAAGATCTTTGCAAAACAAGCCTCCAACCCAAGAATTATTAAAAGAATTTCAGGCTTTGGAAGAACATTTTCACAACGACCAACATAAAGGTAGAATTTGCGAATAATGCGAGTAGATATTTTAACCGTCGTACCACAACTTTTGTCTTCGCCATTTTCGGCATCTATCATGCAACGTGCACAAGACAAAGGACATGTAGAAATATACGTGCACAACATACGTGACTATTCAACTTCAAAACATAAAAATGTAGATGATTACCAATATGGCGGAGGAGCCGGTATGGTAATGAGCATTGAACCCATTTCGGCATGCATTGAGAAGCTAAAATCGCAACGTCATTACGACGAAATCATTTATATGACTCCTGACGGAGAAATACTAGAACAGAAGCTTTGCAACTCCTTATCTCTTTACGAAAATATCCTCATTTTATGTGGTCATTACAAAGGAATCGACGAGAGAATAAGAGAACATTACATTACCAAAGAAATTTCTATTGGTTCTTATGTGCTATCGGGTGGTGAACTAGCAGCAGCTGTGCTTGTAGATGCAATTGTACGACTGATTCCCGGAGTTCTTAATGATGAATCTTCTGCTCTTTCGGATAGTTTTCAGGACAATCTCCTCTCTCCTCCTGTATACACGCGACCACCAGAATTCAATGGTTGGAAAGTACCCGATATATTGCTATCAGGTAATACGAAAGCAATTGAAAAATGGAGAGAAGAACAAGCATTTTTAAGAACTAAAGAAAGAAGACCAGATTTATTGGATGAATAAAGTAATACTTACATTTTTGATTCAAACCACTTTGAATTATTAACTTTGCCCAAACTTTTTTAAATGATTCAACTTTCAGAACGACTTTTAGCCATGGAGGAATCGGCAACGATAGCAATGGCAAAGAAAAGCAGGGAACTAAAAGCGCAAGGATTAGATGTAATTTCTCTTTCTTTAGGTGAACCAGACTTTTTTACGCCAAGTTTCATTAAAGATGCCGCAAAAAAAGCTCTGGACGACAATTACACCATGTATACGCCTGTTGCCGGATATGACGATTTAAGAGAAAGTATTTCATTAAAATTCATGCGAGACAATAACCTGGACTATAAGAAAGACCAAATAATTGTATCGACGGGTGCAAAACAGTCTATTGCAAATGTTGTTCTTAGCCTTATAAATCCTGGCGACGAAGTTATTATTCCTGCACCCTATTGGGTTTCCTATTTGGAAATTGTAAAAGTTGCAGAGGGTGTGCCTGTTGTTATTAATGCAGGTATTGATAAAGATTTTAAAATCTCTGGAGACGATTTAGAAAAAGCTATTACACCGAAAACAAAAATGTTAATGTTTTCTACACCATGTAATCCAACCGGATCGGTTTACACTAAGGATGAATTGGCAGATTTAGCAAGGGTTTTAAAAAAATACCCACATATAATTGCTCTGAGCGATGAAATATATGAACACATCAATTTTATCGGCAAACACGAAAGTTTAGCCCAATTCCCGGAAATATACGAACAGGTTGTAACTGTCAATGGTGTCTCAAAAGCATGGGCCATGACAGGCTGGAGACTAGGATACATTGGTGCACCCAAAGCAATTGCTCAAGCATGTGACAAGGTTCAAGGTCAATTCACATCGGCAACCTGCTCCATCACACAAAAAGCAACCATAGCAGCCATGCAAGCTGATCCTGTCGTTTTGACCGAAATGATTTCGGCATTCAAGAAACGAAGAGACCTCGTACTATCTCTGTTGAGTCAGATTCCAGGAATTCGCATAAACAATCCTGGCGGAGCTTTTTACGTTTTTCCGGATTGCTCATCTTTCTTTGGCAAAAGTTTCAATGGAACTGTCATCTCAAATTCAGATCAATTGTGTATGTATCTTTTAGAACATGGACTTGTTGCATTGGTTGGTGGTGAGGCCTTTGGCGATCCTAACTGCTTTAGAATTTCATACGCAGCATCGGAAGAAACACTCACAAAAGCGATGAATCGGATTAAGGAAGCATTAGCGAAATTATCATAATGCAGCTGCAAACTATTTTTGAAAAATTTAAAGGTCAACGTGTTTTAGTCGTTGGAGATATAATGCTAGATGCCTATATCATAGGAAATGTTTCTAGAATAAGTCCCGAAGCTCCTGTTCCCGTTTTAGATAAAAAAACTTCGGATTTTCGACTAGGAGGAGCTGGTAACGTTGCACTAAACCTTGTAGCCTTAGGCGCAAAACCAATAATTGCATCTGTTGTGGGGAATGACCTGGCTGGTAAGCAAATTTTAAATCTACTTGAAGAAGCCAAGGTCGAGTCAACTTGTATTGTTGTTGACAATAATCGTCAAACAACTGTCAAAACGAGAGTTATTGCTAATAACCAGCAAGTTATTCGAATTGACGAGGAACAAACGGATGACATCAGTGATGAATTGTGTTCTGAATTAACTAATTTAATTGAAAAGGAGACAGAAACTGGAATTTCTGCAATTATATTTGAGGATTATAATAAGGGAGTTTTAACCGAAAATCTAATAAACTCTTTAGTGAAATTGGCAAGTGAGAAAAACATCATTACAACAGTAGACCCGAAGAAAAAGAACTTTTTAGCATATACTGGTGTTACATTGTTCAAACCTAACTTAAAAGAATTGAAAGAAGGATTGAATATTTCGATTGACCCTAGTAAAACAGAATCTATTCGAATAGCAGCAAATCGTTTGCAAAAAGAATTAAACTGCAGTATTTGTTTTGTCACCTTGTCGGAACACGGTGTTTACATTCAAGATACTACAGAATATAATCATATTGATGCACACAGAAGGAATATTGCGGATGTTTCGGGTGCGGGAGACTCTGTAATTGCCACTGCTACCTTATGTTTAGCAGCAGAAGCGAGTATCTCACAAATAGCTGAAATATCGAATATTGCCGGTGGTTTAGCATGTGAAAAGTCAGGTGTATCCACTGTTTCTTTGGAAGAATTACAAAAAGAAAGTTTTCGACTTCTATTATAACTATAGCATGACCGTAAAACCCTACAACACAGATAAATCGAAAAAAGAAGAAGTCGCACAAATGTTCAACAACATTTCAGCTCGTTATGACTTTTTAAATCATTTTTTATCACTTGGAATTGATCATCTTTGGAGAAGAAAAGCCGTGAAGCAATTGTCAAGTTTAAAACCTCAAATTTTATTAGACATTGCTACTGGGACTGGAGATTTCGCGATTGCAGCGATGAAATTAAAACCAAAAGAAATTATTGGATTGGATATTTCTTCGGGCATGTTAGAGGTTGGTAGAGTAAAAATGAAAAAGAAAAAACTTGACGATGTCATAAAAATGCACCTAGGCGATTCGGAACAAATACCTTTCGAGGACAATCATTTTGACGCGATAACCGTTGGTTTTGGTGTGCGAAATTTTGAAAACCTAGAAAAGGGTTTATCGGAAATGTTGCGTGTACTTAAACCTAATGGAAAAGCTGTAATTCTAGAGTTTTCGAAACCAAAGAAATTTCCTGTCAAGCAATCATTTCAACTGTACTCTAAGTACTTTATACCTTTTTTCGGCAAGCGCATTTCCAAAGATGAAAAAGCCTATGCCTATTTACCTGAGAGCGTTGCTGCTTTTCCAGAAGGAGCAGAATTCGAAAATATTCTAAAAAAAGTCGGTTTTATTCAGATATCTTCCCTGTTGGTTTCAGGCGGAATTGCCACCATTTACATGGGCAGTAAATCTGTGCAACATTCTTCCTAAGGTTTCGTTCTTATTAGTATGAAATTTCGTTTTTTGGTTTTGGTTCTGATAATAGCTGGTCAAGTACATAGCCAGAAATATTTTCAAGAACGTTACAGAAAATTCGATAAAAGATATTTCCATTTCGGGTTCATGCTTGGAGGCAATACCAGTAATTTCAGTCTATTTGCACAGGATTCCAATTACTTGAAATATGGAATTAAATCCCTAGTTGCAAAATCAACGCCTGGTGGTCAATTAGGAATTTTAACAACAGTTAAATTGGGTACTCCCATGTTTAAGTTCCGTTTTCTACCTACGCTTTCGTTTCAAGAACGCGTGTTGCAATACACCAGGATAAACCCAGACACTTCTAAAACGTTCGATCTCGTGGATGAAGAGCGCGTGAACTCAACGAGTTTGGATTTCCCTATGATGTTTTTGTTTCGAACAAAACGACTCAATAACTTTGTGGCATACAGTTTAATCGGCGCTCAATATTCTATTGATTTACAATCGCAAGAAGGTAAAGCTCAATCTTTTATTGATCCTTATGTAAAAATTAAAAAAGAAGATTGGCAGGGTCAAATTGGCGGTGGACTAGAATTTTTTGCTCATTACTTCAAGTTTGCTGTCGAGCTAAAATATTCACACGGATTTTCAAATACTTTTATTTTTGAGCCTACTAATTCAGTTTCGCAACCAATTCAACGCCTTTACAACAAAGGATGGTGGTTCTCTATAATTTTTGAGGGATGATTACTGATCTTTCTATAAAATGCACTCCCGAGGAAGCGAAAAATGAACTTTTTTTGAGGGATTACATTTCTCAAAGTCTGAAAATATCTTCTGATAAATTTCACTTTCGATGGAAGAAACGCAGTCTTGATGCGCGATCAAAAAATATTAAAATTCAAGGATCCCTTCAAGTTGCAATAAACGAGCAACTTCCTAATCGCGTTAGAGAATTTCAATTCAATGACGTTCACGATGCAAAACAAATCGTACACATTATCGGCGCTGGACCTGCAGGATTATTTGCCGCACTAGAATGTTTGCTAAAAGGAATTAAACCAATTCTTTTTGAGCGCGGTAAAAATGTAAGAGAACGAAGAAGAGATTTAGCAAAATTGAACAAAGACGGTGATCTGAACTCGGAATCAAATTATTGTTTTGGAGAAGGTGGAGCAGGAACCTACTCCGATGGTAAATTATACACACGAAGTAAGAAACGAGGTGAGGTCGATAAAATATTAGAAATGTTGGTTTACTTCGGAGCGTCAGAGGATATTTTGGTCGACTCGCATCCACATGTCGGAACTAATAAATTACCGCAAATTATAACGGCTATTAGAGAGAAAATAATTTCTTGTGGAGGTGAAATCTATTTTGAATCAAAACTCACTGATCTGTGTATTGACAAAGAAATAATTTCTGAGATTCAGATAAATAATTCTAGGTGGATTCCTGTTCAAACTGTTATTCTTGCAACTGGTCATTCTGCTCGTGACATCTTTTATCTCTTACACAAAAAAGGTATAAAATTAGAACCAAAACCATTTGCCTTGGGCGTTAGAATTGAACATACGCAAGAACTCATCGACCAAATTCAATACCATGGCAGAGTAAACGATGAATTCATTCCTCCTGCGAGCTATAGCCTAGTAACACAAGTAGAAGAACGCGGTGTATACTCTTTTTGTATGTGTCCCGGGGGAATTATTGCTCCTTGTGCAACTGAACAAAACGAAGTTGTAACCAATGGTTGGTCGCCATCAAAAAGGAACAATCCTTACTCTAATTCGGGAATTGTGGTGAGCGTTTTTCCGGAAGACTTTAAAGGCAAGGAAAAAGACCCCTTTGTGTGTCTTGACTTTCAAAAGGAAATAGAACAAATAGCTTGGGAATTAGCCGGCAAAAATCAAAAAGTTCCGGCGCAAAGGATGTTAGATTTTGTTAAGAAAAAGAAATCCATTGATTTTCCGAGATCTTCTTATCATCCAGGAATTGAGAGCATTGAAATGGATGAAATTTTTCCAAAATTTATAGTTGAGAGATTACGAAAAGCGTTTATTGATTTTGAAAAAAAAATGCCCGGATTTTTAACGAATGACGCGGTTATTCATGCGCCCGAATCGCGTACTTCCTCCCCTATTTCCATTCCAAGAAATCCTGACAATTTGCAACATATTCAAATTGTTAATCTTTACCCGTGTGCCGAAGGTGCTGGCTATGCAGGCGGAATCGTTTCAGCTGCTATCGACGGAATTAAATGTGTTGAATCAAAGGCAAGTGGGTTAATCTAACCAAAAAAATCAAAACCACAATAATAGTAGTTAAATTTGTAAAAAATCCTGTCGATTGAGGAACTTTATCATATTTCTTCTTTTCTACCTATACTGCTTCGCTGCATACTCCCAACGGATAAATGAATCTGAATACAATTATTTTATTGTAAAAAATGTTCGAAATGAAAAAGCTCAAAACGAATTACAGCAAATACATGAATTAATTTTGCGTGGAAAATATGACGAGGTCCTGAATCGAATGAAGGCTTTTCGTTATGATGAGCCAGAGGCAAACTATAATTTAGCTCTATATCAAGCTTCGATGGATTATATCAAAAGTAATTATGATGCTTCCATTTCTAAAAGTGATCAATTAATAACCATTTTTTCAAATAAGAAAAAAAGTGATTTTTACATTCGAGCGTTACATGCGAAAGCAAGGGCAATTTCTGCTGTCGGAAAGAATGATATTGCACGAAGCTTAATTAAAGAGGCAATAGCATTGCACAATCAAAATAAAAATGAATACCTACTCTCCTTGTCTTATTATTATTTAGGAGTTTTTATTTCAGAATCAGGTAAACACGAAGAAGCCATAAATCTTTTTGAAAAATCAAAAAACATAAGTAATCGCATCAACGATAAAATATCTAAAGCAGCGACTCAATCATTTATCGGATTGTCCTTATCGCATCTCGGAAAGTACACTGAAGCAATAGACATAATTAACGAGAGTATTGATGTTAGAATAGAACTAGGAGATAAACGTGGACTTGCCAATTCATTCCTAAATATGAACAAGGTTTATACTGAACTTGGTGACAACGATAAAAGACTAGAGTATGAGAAAAAGAGCTTAACAATATGTGAAGAAATTGGCGACAAACAGTGTATTAGCGGCAGACTTACCAATATTGGAGATATTTTATTTAGAGAAGGTGACATTGAAAATGCCATAGCATATCAAATTAAAGCTCAAAAAATTGCAAAGGAAATTGGTATTAAATACCGAATAGCAGAAACACATTATCACTTAGCCGAAATATTTAATTCGAAAGAAGATTTCAAAACTGCTTTAAACCATGTCGATACCTGCATTCAGTTACGCATTGGAACAGAAGATTATGAAGGGACCGGAACCTCATCTATACTCAAGGCACAAATTCTACTAAATTTAAACAGAACTAGGGATGCCAAAAAGGAAGCGGAACGTGCTTACAAACTTTCTTCTCAGAATAAATTAATTCATGTAAAACGCGATGCACATGAAATTCTTGCTGCAATCTACGAAAAAGACGGAGACGCAGTCCAGGCGCTATTTCACTACAAGAATTTCTATCTAATCAAAGACAGCCTCTTTAATATTGAAAAATCCAAAGCTATTCTTAGAAAAGAAATCGAAAAAAAATATCAGGTAGAGGAGATTAATAACAAAAAAATTCAAGCTGAAAAAGAATTTGAATTA
>CAZLVX010000022.1:0-24170 GCA_964562965.1 uncultured Lishizhenia sp. | reverse complement strand
GGTCCAGCCCGAAGAATGACGAACGGTTATCCAAGAAAAATGAGAATCGTGCAATAAGGTTAACTCGTTTATTTTAATGCTAGAAAGATGTTTCGGCAATGAATAACATTGCTCAAATTCAAGATTACCGTTTAAGTCGTATTTTTTCATTAACACTCCTTTTTGATGTTCCTCTAAGCGGTGAAATGCTCCCTCACCTATTCCTCCCAAATAAGTGGTATCCGTAAAAATTGCTTCTTGGTCTTCACCAAGTTGTAAAAACCCAACACGTTCGTCAGATGGTAATTCCTTCGCTTTTGTAGATCGGAATGAATAACTGCATTTTTTGGCTAAGTCGAGCAAGGAACCTACAGACGACATGCTTATAAAAGTTAATTTTCCAGTTTGAAATTCAGTGTATTTGTTCTCATCTCCGCAAACAACTACATTATAAAGCGGGGTAGTTGAACCAAGCAAAGGATAACGCAATAATTTTTTAATCTTTTTTGGAGGATGCCCAGCCAAAATTGCCTTAGTTACAAAACGAGCACAATTCAATTTACGAAGTGACATGGCACCATAAACAATTTCCCCAACCTCCTGCGTTATCTGAATAAAATTCAATACTTTCTTACTATCGATTTCATAGAGCACGGATAGCGAAATTGGTCCAAGACCATGCGTAGCATCAGACAATTCCTCTAATTCAACACATAGGTCGTGTAGATTCAACAAGCGATTGTCATCTGACCATTCGGGCTTCGTTTTTATTTCAAGTTTTGGGTCTGTATTCGCACCTCGCGCTCTTCCGAAACCATTTTGAGTAAGGTACCTTCCAAAGTCGAAATATAAATACTGCTGCTCCGTAACGACCACCATGGCTGCATGCCCCGTCATGAAATTCACATTCTTAAGAATTCCAATGCGTTTTAAAAGAAGCCACATTTTTTCTTGCCCCCTTGCTGTCATCTCAGCCCATGCTATTGGAATCACTGCTTGACGCATATTTTTCTCATTTAGGCATAATCAAAAGCAGAGGCATAAAATGAACGAGCGGTAAATTCTTGAATTTCCTGGTCACTTAAACCGTGGTAATCTTGCATCATGCACACATCATTTTTCTTAAGAAAACCATGAATCAATCCCAATGAAAATTTATGCCCGATGATCTCTACCATCGGATCCTTTTCATCCAACCAAAACATAGCAGCGTTTATTTTTTCTTGGTGAAGAATACTTTCAAATAACTCCTGGAGCAACTGTTCTTTTCCTGACTGAAAATAAATGGCTTCAAATGCAAGAAATTCAAATTTGTTCGGATTGAAAATTTTATTTAATAACGGAATCTTTGGTAATAATTTCAAAAGTAACTTTCCAGATTTACCGGGTAATCGATTCACTTTCCAATGACAACGATGGTATTGACAACCTGCCAATATTTCTCCAAGTTCATTCTTTACCACAACGTATTGATTGTCCAGAAAAACTGGATTAAACTGCACTAACGAATGGTTGCTATAGAATTCTTTCAACTTTGTCAATATTTGTTCCTTATCTGTTTCTTTCGTTATACGAGAAAAATTTACTTTCCCTTTAGGGAAAAACCGACTAAATCCAAAGGTTTTTATAGTACCAACATGTGTGTATCCAGTATTTTGCACAGCCTTAAACGACGCTTTATTTCCCCGTTCAACTAAAGCAAAATAAACAGTTTTTCGCGATTCTCTACCCCTAACCAACAGCATTCCCCTCAACGAAAATCGCTTCATAATGCCTTGACCTCTAGTTTCAGGATCCATGGCAAAATAACGAACATACTGACAATTATACGCCGTACTACCTGAGGTAATTTCCATATTACTAAATACACCCGTTCCGAGTATGCGCTCATCCCTTTCAATTGCAAAAAGCGTGGGATTCACAATTAGCGGAATATGCGACGAAACTTTCATATTTTGATAAACTGCACCTTCGTTTCCCCAAGCGATTCTCTCCCAAAATTGAACAACATGCTGTGGAATACCGTCGTACTTTGCTACGACAAATTCATCCTCGGTCAATAATATTTCTTTGTTCATTTATTCACTTTTCTTTTTAAAATTCCATCCTCTTCCATTTCGAAAGCACTTTGTTTAATTTTTTGAAACAACTGCGCCAATACCTCTTCATTATGACTGGGTGAAAGAAAACAGTTTCTTCCTTCCCACACATAAACTCCGTTATTGAGTAGGTAATTGTACAATAAACTCAATTTACCTGGAGTCGTAAATCTAAATAAACTGGCAAAATGTGAAACTGTAATTGGAAATTGTTCTTTTTCAAAAAAAGCATTTAGCTGCTGACAGAACTTTTCCGTTCTTTCGTTCAATGTTTTCAATACTTTCTCATTATCGGCAGTAAGTAATTCTAATACTTTCAAGGATGCCGCCATGGCCAAAGGATGGTGACAAAATGTTCCCGCAACGAAAGTTGGTTTCACCTTTGGAATGGATGCGTCTCCATATTCCCAATAGCCACCATCTGTTGCGTCTAAATAGTCAGATTTCCCTGCAACTATGCCAATTGGCAAACCTCCACCGATTACCTTCCCATAGGTTACTAAATCTGCTTTCACATCAAAAAAGGCTTGTGCACCTCCTACTCCAATTCGAAAACCACTGATAACCTCATCAAAAATCAGAGCGATATTATGACGCGAAGTGATGTGTCTTAACTCATGTAAAAAATCGCGTGGTTGTAGGGATGGATTTCTACTTTGAACAGGTTCTACAAGTACTGCTGCTATTTCATCTGCATGTTGCTCCACAAACGACAAGGCATTTTCATGTCCATATTCGAGTAAATAAGACTCATTTAGAATGGATTGCGTTACTCCGGGAACTATTTCCTGGGCCAATTGGGTTTCTGGATGATTCTTCAACGAAAGTAAAGTATCAAATGTCCCATGGTAAGCCCCTTTAAAAAAGACGATCTTGTTTTTCTTGGTAACGGCCTTAGCCAATCGAAGCGCCACCATGACAGCCTCAGTTCCTGAATTAAAAAATGCGACACGCTCAACTCCTGTCACCTCATGGATTTTTGTTGCCAATTCGCCCGCTAAAGGTGTCATGGGACCAACTGACCAGTGCTTCTTCAGCTGATGCTCTATCGCTTCTCTGATTGGCGCATAATTGTGCCCAAACAAAATAGATCCAAATCCCATGGTTAAATCGATGTATTGGTTACCATCGACATCTACAAGGTGTGCTCCTTCCGACGCATCACTAAGCAAGGTAAAGGTTATTTCCTTCAATTCAGTCGTAAAACCAGCGGATGCACGGTTCAATGCGAAGTGCTTTCGATTTTGTTGAGTTAACTTTCGAGTTGACTCTGTTTTTACTTTTAATAGATCTTGAATTCGATTCATAACAACGAATATAAGCATTATAGCTTTAGACTAAATTTACGTTATTATTAATTATAAAAACCCATAAATTAATTATAACTTTGCTATCCAAATTATTTAAACAAACATAGTATGCACCTGTGGAATACGTTAAATAAGGAGGAATTAGAACATCAATTGCGCGAGGTAGGACACAAGTTTGTAACTATTTCCTTTTATCAATACGCAAAGATTGTCAATCCTCGGTTATTTAGAGATCACCTGTTCTTGATGTGGTCAAAATTAGATGTAGTCGGTAGAACTTACGTGGCTACTGAAGGAATCAATGCTCAAATTGCTGTACCAACTAAATATCTCGCTCAATTTCGAGAGGAATTGTACGAAATTGATTTTTTGAATGGCATTCGTTTAAATTTTGCAGTTGACGAAAGTGAAGCTGAATTTCCATTTTTGAAGTTGAAAATCAAGGTTCGAGATAAAATTCTAGCAGATGGATTGAACGATGAACACTTTGATGTAACGAACAAAGGAATTCACTTGAATGCCGAAGAGTTTAATAAGCTCACAGATGCTGAAGAAACAATATTGATTGACTTTAGAAATCATTATGAATCTGAAGTTGGTCATTTTAAAGGCGCCATCTTACCAGATGTTGATACATTTCGCGAATCGCTTCCCTTCATTGAAGAAACTTATCTTAAAGGAAACGAAGACAAGAACATTGTGATGTATTGCACTGGAGGAATTCGCTGTGAAAAAGCTTCTGCTTGGTTTAAACATAAAGGCTTTAAAAATGTACATCAATTAGAAGGCGGCATTATTAAGTATGCCAATGATTGCAAGGAAAAAGGACTTGAAAATAAATTTATAGGGAAGAATTTTGTTTTCGATGAACGGAGAGGTGAACGAATTACGGAGGATATCATCTCGGTTTGTCATCAATGCGGAAATCCTGCGGATGTGCATACCAATTGTTCAAACGACGCTTGTCATTTACTGTTCATACAATGCAATACCTGCAAAGAAAAAATGGAGAATTGTTGCTCAGACGAATGCCTAGAGATGATTCATTTGCCAGAGGAAGTTCAAAAAGAACGTAGAAAAGGTCTCAACAACAGTAATAAAATCTTCAAAAAAGGAAGATCTGAAAAACTAAAATTTAAATCTAATAACGAAAAACCTTTACCTTTGATAGAACAATTAAAACAAGACGAAGGTGTGGTTAGCAATAAATTGGACTGTTGATTCTCAACTGATAGAAGGCCTTAAAACGCCGAATTTATACGGATTGCTTTTTGTGGGTGGGCTTACGTGCGGTTACTTCGTTGTAAACGCCATGTTTAAAAAAGAAGGAATGCCCGAAAAATCGATGGATCAACTCGTACTGTACATGGTACTTTCCACGATTATAGGAGCACGACTTGGACATGTGTTTTTCTATGGCCCATATTGGGGTCCGGATGGTTATTTTAGCAATCCTGGTGAAATCATCAAAGTCTGGGAAGGAGGGCTCGCCAGTCACGGTGCTGCAGTAGCTATTCTCATTGCGCTTTGGTATTATTCTCGAAAAGTGGTAAACAGACCATATTTGTGGATCTTAGATCGGATTGCGCCAGCCATAGCCATCGCAGGATGCTTTATTCGACTTGGAAATTTAGTAAATCACGAAATAGTCGGGGATCCAACCGACCTTCCTTGGGCATTTAGTTTTCAGTTTTATTATAACGAAGAGATTGGAAATTTTGACCCGACTCCTAGACATCCTGCCCAGCTATATGAAGCGATTTTATATATGTTGTCATTCATCACACTGATGTACATGTACTGGAAATTAGAGAAATGGAAGCAACCTGGAGTTGTTTTTGGTTTTTTCTTAATTTTTATTTTCGGCGCTCGTTTTCTTGTAGAATTCGTTAAGCTAGGTCAAACAGCCAACGACGATTCTATTTCAGTTTCTACAGGACTTAATACAGGACAATGGTTGAGTATTCCGTTGGTCCTTGCAGGAATCTATTTACTTTATCGCTCTAAAAAAGTCAACCATGAAAATTAACGCTATTTGTATTATTCTAACTTCGTTTATTCTTTGCTCGTGTGGAACTGATGAGAATTCGGGAACAGGAGAAAATAACCAAAATAAATCGGCTAGCCCTGAAGCAAACACAGCAGCACCAGTAAAAGAACCGGAAGGTATTGAAGTTGGTACTATAAAAATCATACTCAAAGGTGTGGATGGTTCTGAGGAATCATCAATCGACTACATGTTTTATAAGTCAGATAAACTGGACGCGGAGTACAAGAGAACAGTAAATAAGATAATTCATTCCAATCTCTACACCAATTTTGAAGGAAATAGAAAAAATGCAAAAGCCGAAATCAGTAAAAGAGATTTTCAGCAATCATTGGCGAAGTTTGAGAAAGATTTCAAGGATCTATTAAATGAAACAGAAGGCGAACCATTCTCAACAATGCCATGGAACATGACACAAACATTCAAAATAGACACAACACTCATTTCATTTGTTCAACTAGAGTGCTCATACGCAGATTACACCGGTGGTGCCCATGGTAATTACGGCACATCAAATTTTATTATCGACAGAGCAACCGGAAAACAACTAACCATTGCTGATTTAGTAACGAGTGAAAGAGAATTAAATAAACTCGTAGAGAAATATTTGAGAAAGGCCTACAAAATTCCGAATGGACAACGTTTGGATGAATTTGGTCTTTTTGAAAATGCCATAGAAGCAAATAATAATTTTTATTTCGACGCTAAAAATAACACCTTGTGCTTCGACTACAACCCTTATGAAATCGGACCATATTCAATGGGTATGGTGTCGGTTCCAATTGATATTGATGCCTTAAATTCTATTTTAAAAATAAAGTTTGAATAGAAAGTGTATTTTTGACATTAAGCATTTTAGTAATTTCCTTTTATATTTGTAATCTAAAATTGAAGAATGGCGACAAAAGAAGCTAAAGCGAGTGATAAAAAACCGATTAAAACTGTAGATAAAACAGCAAAATTTGGTAAAGAGACATACGTTAAGTGGTATCGTGATATGCTACTTATTCGAAAGTTTGAAGAGAAGACTGGTCAATTGTACATTCAACAGAAATTCGGAGGGTTTTGTCATTTGTATATTGGACAAGAGGCTATTGCCGTTGGAACTGCTAGCGCTTGTCGACCAACAGATAAACATATGACAGCATACAGGGATCACGCACATCCAATTGCATTGGGAACTGACCCAAGAGTTTTAATGGCTGAACTTTACGGAAGATCAACTGGCTGTTCCAAAGGTAAAGGAGGATCCATGCACTTTTTTGACAAATCCAAAAACTTCATGGGAGGTCACGGAATTGTAGGTGCGCAAATCCCAATGGGTGCAGGTGTTGCATTTGCTGAAATGTACAATGGTACTGAAAACGTGGCATTTGTTTCCATGGGTGATGGCGCTGTCCGTCAAGGTGCTCTTCACGAAACTTTCAATATGGCGATGTTGTGGAAAATTCCTGTAATATTCATTATTGAAAATAATAATTACGCAATGGGAACTTCCGTTGAACGCACAACCAATGTGACGGATTTATCAAAAATTGGACTTTCGTATGAAATGCCTTCAAAGATTGTGAATGGAATGAGTCCGGAAGATGTACACAATGCCATTGAGGAAGCAGCAAACCGCGCACGCCGAGGTGATGGTCCTACCCTTCTCGACATTCGAACTTATCGATATAAAGGTCACTCCATGTCTGATCCTCAAAAATATAGATCTAAAGAGGAAGTTAATCAATGGATGGAGAAAGATCCAATTGAACATTGTTTAGAAGTCATTACTAAAAATAAATGGCTATCGAAAAAAGAAGTTGAAGAAATTGAAGCTTGGGTGAAAAAAGAAGTAGATGAATCCGTAGAATTCGCGGAAAATTCTCCTTATCCTGAAGCACATGAGATTTACGAAGACGTTTACACGCAACAAGATTACCCTTATATTAAAGAATATTTAGCATAGAAAGATATGGCAGAAATCGTATACATGCCCAAATTGAGCGACACCATGACAGAAGGTGTTGTTGCCGCATGGAATAAAAAAGTTGGTGACGCTGTTAAATCAGGTGAAGTACTGGCTGAAATTGAAACAGACAAAGCCACCATGGAATTCGAATCATTCTTTGATGGCGTTTTATTGCACATTGGTGTAGAGGTTGGAAAATCTGCTCCAGTAAACACTGTTCTTGCTATCATTGGTCAAGCAGGCGAAGATGTAACTTCCCTCCTTTCGTCAAGTCCCGCGCCTGTAGAATCCGTTAAGGAAGCTGAAAAACCTTCAGCTCAGCCCAATCCTGTGGCTCCTTCAGCATCGCCTATTACAGAAAAATCTACTTCCCAAGTTGTAACACAAGTAGCTTCTTCTTCGAATGGGCGTATTTTCGCTTCTCCATTAGCTAAAAAATTAGCAGAAGAGAAGGGAATTGATATTGGCTTCGTTTCTGGAACTGGCGATGGAGGTAGAATTACAAAAAGAGATGTTGATCATTACACGCCTTACACGCCAGCAGAGAGAACATTCACCGCAGCACCTGTAGGACAAGAATCTTTTACAGATGAGCCAATTTCTCAAATGCGAAAAACGATCGCGCGTCGCTTGTCCGAAAGTAAATTTACAGCTCCACATTTTTATCTGACTTTGGATATTAACATGGACAATGCGATTGCAGCAAGAAAGTCTTTAAATTCGATGGATGGAGTAAAAGTTTCATTTAATGACATGGTCATTAAATCGGTAGCTCACGCATTAAAACAACACCCAACAGTAAACAGTGCTTGGCTTGGCGATGTAATTCGAAGAAATCAACATGTTCACATTGGGGTAGCCGTTGCAGTTGACGAAGGCTTACTTGTTCCTGTTATTCGTTTTGCGGATAGCAAAGGATTAACTCAAATTTCTTCAGAAGTTAGAGATTATGCGCAGCGAGCAAAAGATAAAAAACTTCAACCATCAGATTGGGAAGGTAATACATTCACAATTTCCAACCTCGGAATGTTCGGTATTGAAGCCTTTACTGCAATTGTAAACCCTCCTGATAGCTGTATTTTGGCTGTAGGGGGAATTAAAGAGGTTCCAGTTGTTAAAAATGGTCAAGTGGTTCCGGGAAATGTTATGAAAGTTACGCTTTCGTGCGATCACAGAGTAGTGGATGGAGCTTCTGGTGCGGCATTTTTACAGACCTTTAAACAATACATGGAAAATCCTGTTGCTATGCTTTTGTAATTAACAATCGTACGATGAGTTATCAACAATTTTAACATTCATTTAGAAATTGATGTAAATTTAAATCCCGATTATTTCGGGATTTTTTATTTTAAACTAATAGATTGAATATGAGAAAACTCTACTTTACAATCACTCTTCTGTCGACAATTCTACTTTTTCAAAAAGGATTTAGTCAATCCATAATTAGAGTTACCGTTACATCGGTTCAAACTTCTGGAAATGTAGATTGTGACAATGCCCTTTTTGATGTAACGGGCCCTAGTGACTTTGTGTGGGAATACACTGCCACAGACAACACCTTGGGTTATTCCAATAATAATCCCGCTTTATTTGGCGTTTACGACTTTAATTACACATACATAAATGGAAATAATGGTCCGTACACCATATCATCTCCAAATGCCTCATTTGTCCCAACAAGCGGTCTCTTTTTCGACAGACAATATATTTGTCCTGCTGATGTTCCTACGGTAATAAACCTAGCTTGGGAAGCATATGAAAATGATGATGCCACGAATTACGCTATTTTAGGTTCCACAGATGGTGAGACAGGAATTCAAAATGTGAGTATGGCTGTCCCAGCTTCTGCCGGCACTGCCAATTACAGTTTCTCAGCTACCGGTGCAGCAGGTTGCGCACAGACGTATACAATAAATTTAAGCGTTCAACGAATTGATTTTGCTCCAACTGTGATTATTCTTCCAGATAACATTTGTGATGCACAAGCTATTAATTTGAATACTTCCTATAACGTTGCATTATGTCAAAGTAATACGCTCGAAGCAAACGAACCACGTGCAGGCGATGTCAATGCAAATCAAGCCTCGGCATGGTTTAAGTTTGTAGCACCGTCAACAGGTGAAGTTACCATAACAACCGATTTGGGAGGAACAGAAATTGGTACTTATTTTCAAATTTACCACGCAGCTGATGGCGGTACTTGTACGGCAGGTTTGCAACCGCTATCTGGAGCTGTAATCAAGGATAAATTTGAATATTTATCTCACATAGAATTTTCAGATGGAACTGATTTTTTAGGAGTAGATCCTGAAGCTGAGTTAACACTTAATGCCTGTGATCCATTTCCACTTATTAGTTATCAAAAATTAATTGCTGGAGAGACGTATTATGTTCAACTTACCGGTGACGACGATCAAGCAGGTATTGTGGAAGTTCGCGTAAACAGCGGAGGAAGTGGTTCTGGAGCTGACCCAGAGGATATCCCTTGTTTGAGCCCTGCAGCCACAATTGGTACTACTGCTATCAGCACGAGTAGTGGCGCTGCTTCTGTTACCTTAGATTTTGGATGTGCCTATGATGGCGGAAATGATTATGCCGAAACAGGAGCACCTCATACGGACAACAATCCAATTCATTATCATGCCTACGACTATGATCATGTTGCAGCAAATAATCCAGTTGTAAATGAATCCGTTTGGTTAAATTTCATTGCACCTAATAGCGGAAGGATCACGTTCGAATCTGATTATCAAGATGCACTTTATGGTGAAAACAACGCGCTATTTGGTTACGATAAAAGATTTTCACCCGGTATTCCTTCCGATTATTCCTGCGCGAATCTTGAATTTCTTGCCGAAGACGAAGGAGGTACAAATAGCTTTTTAGGAGGTGATCCTAGCGCATTAATAAATCAACGATGCCTTGAACCAGGTTATCGATATTATGGTATGGTAGATCCTTCTGATAACTTAACTCCTTTAAGTACACAATCAATAAAATCATGGTTATTTGATCCAAGTGTATCAGATCCAACATTAAATTCTCCAGGTAACGACATTTTATGTTTAACCTTGCAAAATCCACTATATGAGGTCCCCGTAATTTTAGCAGGAACCAACCCAACTTTCCAAGCAGTAGCAGGTTCAAACGTTTTTGCTTGTCAAGAATATTTAGCGGGAGAACCAAATGCCGATCCAACTCCTTCAAATGTTGCGAATCAAACTGTCTGGCATTACTTTACAGCTCCACCTTCCGGTGCTGTAGAAATGAGCATTCGTGCCTACATTGGAATGGACGTTCTTAGATACAATGTATTTGAATTATTGAATGGAACGGACTGTTATGGAGGTCTTGGACCAGCCACTTATACAGAGGATGGCACACGAAATACACCAATTGTTACCCCAATCATATCAGGAACAGCAGGTTTTACCGGTGCTCAAACATCTGCATGTTGTTTAGAACCTGGGAAATTATATGCAATTCAAATTGACGGTGGATCTCCAGGTGATGAAGGACAATACATCATTGAATACATTCAAGAAGTGGATAGTGATGCAGGAGATATTTATGTGGAATTGGCGAACGGTGATAGTTTGACAAATGCACAACAGGACACAGCTTTCGTTTGCTTTGGTGATGTTTTCACACCAGGAATTACAGTAAATGGAATTGGTGAGTCAACGCAAAGCCTACCGAATTGTTTGACTCCAGGTTACGTGATTCACCAAGTACAAAATTTACCTGACCCAATTGCGAACACTGGATTTAACAGTGCTTATATTGACACATTAATTGGATTAAATGGAACATTCACCAACAATGGTGACGGAAGCGGTTCATTTGGGAATCCTTTCTATAACACCTTGTATTATATTTCGCCTGCTGGCGACATAACTGCTGATTGGGGTGATTTTTCTTGTGGAACATCTACCGTTTCGACAGGTTTGCCAATCGTTTTCTTGCAACAATTAAACGCTGTCTTCAATTATGATAATGCTTCATGTACAGCTACATTTTCTGCTACAGGAGGTTTAAATGGATATTATTCCAATCCTTATTCCTATTCGATTACCAGTCCATCAGGAGCTGTTGTGGCGAATGGAACCCTGTCCCCTGGCGTCAGTACTTCTTATACAGGTTCAGAAGCTGGCATCTATACAGTACAAATAAACGATGGTGCTTGCCCGCAAACATTTACCTTTGATGCCACTAACTGTAACAACCCATGTACACCAACGACTACAACCGTTGATTTAGCGATTTGTGAAGGTGAATCTGTTTTATTAGGCGGCTCTTTCCAAAATTCTTCCGGAATATATACGGATGTATTCATTACAGCACAAGGTTGTGACAGCACCGTCATCACCAATCTTTCCATTAATCCTGTTGACAAAGTGACAAAAGAACACGATTTATGTCCGGGAGGATCAATTCAAATTGGCGCAAGTATCTACACATCACAAGGTGTTTATGTTGATACGCTACAGGCTGTAACAGGTTGTGATTCGATAGTAACGTCGATTGTATTTATGTTGCCGACTATTACAACCAACATTGACGCAACAATCTGTTCCGGTGCAACATACGATTTCAATGGAACTAATTTAACTCAGTCTGGCGTGTACAACACAACCCTTGCTACTTCGGAAGGTTGTGACTCCGTAGTAGTTCTTTCACTATTCGTTACCGAACCGAATTCAAGTTACCAAACTGCTGAAATATGCATAGGAGAGAATTATTCATTTGGTGGAAATACATACACACAAAGTGGAATCTATACAGATACTGTTCAAACCGCCGTGGGTTGTGATTCGGTTCTCATTTTGGAACTTTCTGTAGTCGATTGTGAATTTGAAATCAGTAACATGATTACACCAAATGATGACGGGCAGAACGATGTTTGGAAAGTAAGTGATCCAGATAAAATAAACAATTGTCAAGTTACCATTCACAATCGATGGGGGGAAGTAATTTTCCGCTCAGATGATTACAACAACGAATGGAACGGCAAGAAAAATAACACGGGTGAGGTTCTTCCGGATGGTGTATATTTCTACGTCATCAAATGTGATGATAAGGAATACACAGGATCAATCAATTTATTAAAATTTAAGAAATAATTTAGCCATGAAATATTCAATTCTTTTCTTATCGATAGTGGGTTTTCAAGCTATTTCCATGGCACAGCAAACTCCTCAAAGTAGTGTCTATAATTACAATAGATATGCTATAAATCCTGCTTACGCTGGATCAAGTGGATGTACAGACATTACCTTTTCTCATTTAAATCAATGGGTAAAAGTGGAAGGTGCTCCACTTACAAGTTACGTTGGAGTAAACACACGAATAGGCAAGTCTTTTGGAATCGGAGGTCAGTTGCTTATTGATAAAATCGGCATGGTAAATCAAGTAAGTGGACTAGGTTCTTTATCCTATGGACTTAATTTGGGTATTAAACACAAAATTCGCATAGGTGCAAGTGTTGGGTACAATCAATACCGAGTTGATCCTTCCTCTGCCATTGTATTTGACCCCAACGATCCTATCGCTAATGGCGGCGTAAATTCAGCAGGAACGATTAACAGTGAATTAGGATTGTTGTATCAATTTAAAAATTTGGAAGTTGCTGTTGCGTCGAAACAACTCATCCAGTCTTACACTAATTTTAGTTACAATGGTCTTGATGGTTACGGACTTAGAAGACACAAGAATGGATTAATTTCCTATGCAATTCCAGTCAATGCTAATTTCACCATTAAACCATCGGTATTTGCTAAAGGAATTAATTCAGGATTTCAAACCGATATGAACGCGGATGTGATTTACAAAGAGTTTCTTTATGGAGGTTTAGGATACAGAACTCAAGTTGGATTAATTGCTCGCGTCGGTGTAAATATTCAAGATTTATTTTTCATAGGCTACGCTTACGAAAGTCCAATGGCGAATATTGCAAGTTACAGTTCAGGTTCGCATGAAGTAGTTTTAGGGTTGAAATTTTGTAAAAACAAAAAGAAAAAGCAAGAAATCGTTAAAAATGACAGAGACACTAGTAATTTGGTGAGAAATGTAGAAATTCGAGTTGATACGCTTGTTATAACAAAGGTGGATACAATATATATCGAGAAGGCTACCATCTCCAAAAAAATTGACAAATCGGCGCTTATTAACAAGAACATTTTATTTGAATTTGACAAAGCCATCGTTCAAAAAGTGGCTTACGGCGAATTAGAATCCCTCATCAATATTTTAGTTGATCGACCAGAAATTAAAATTGAATTACAAGGACACACGGATGCAGTTGGTGCCGAGACCTATAATGTCGGTTTATCAAAAAATCGTGTAAATGCCGTTCGAGACTTCTTAATTGCCAACGGTATAGACACCAAACGCATCATCTGTGATTATCATGGAGAAACAAAACCAAAGGCTTCAAACAATAACGCCAATGGAAGGCAAGAAAATAGAAGAGTTGAAGTAAGATTTATTGAATAATGGAAAAGCTGGGAAACCAGCTTTTTTTATAGGTCCTTGTTTATAGAGTGCATATCGTTGTGATTTTCCTCAATCTGATCTTTGATGAACTGGATACTTTTGGCGAGCATAAAAATATCCTGAGTAGAATTTTTTCTTAACCATAACCAACTCTCATTTTCGTGATCAACAGCACGTCCAATGTGATAAAGTGTATCAAACTTTTGTTCTAACAACCATTTACCCGCCTGTTGATTTCCTTCTGCAAGATGTATCATTGCCATTAGGTGAGCGTATCCATTTTTTAACAACCAATCTCTTGGTTCATCTTTCAGGTAGATTGCATGCACACTATAAAACAATTCGGGATATCCGTTGTCTTTCAACCAATTTTGAATTTCTTCATTTCCTTCTACCGCTTTTGCCCAAGCCAAAATAACTAGCGAAGGATAATCTATCGACTTCAAAGATTTTACAGAAATTGGCTTTTTATCAACTTTGTCCTCTTTCCTAAAAAAATTCCACACCATGGCTAAATATCAATTTATTAAAAGAACCAAAGGGCTACAAAAATTGCGGTAATGACGCAAATCAAATCGACTAGTAACATAGTTCCCAATGTGTAACGCGTGTTTTTTACATTTATTGAACCGAAATAAACGGCAATAACATAAAAGGTAGTTTCAGCACTACACTGAAAAATACAACTCAAGCGCCCTGTTAACGAATCAGGCCCATAACTATTCATGGCATCAATCATGAAACCACGAGAACCTCCCGAGCTAAAAGGACGTAGCAGTGCCACAGGTAAGGAATCAGTAATATCCTTTGCAACTCCTACCATTTTAAACGCCTCCGATATGCCAATCGTAATGATTTCAAATAACCCACTATTTCGAAAAAGAGAAATAGCAACTAACATACCCAAAACATATGGAAATATAGTTACTCCCGTATTCAATCCACTTTTCGCACCAACAACAAAAGAATCAAAAACAGTTGTTTCTTTTTCCTTGAATTTTCTTTCCTGAATAAACGCGTATATCAGCGTAAAACCAATTATCCCAATTAGGAGCAAACCGGAAAAATTGCTAGTGAAATAATTTTTACCTAAAATATCTAAACTGTTTACATAAAACAATAAACCTATGATTGCAGCAATTATAGAAAAAATAGCAATTAAAATTGATGCGCTCTTGAAGTTAACTCGTTGGCGAATACCTACAATTATAAAAGCAGCGATTGTGCCAATGAATGATGTTATAATACATGGCAACATGACATCCGCAGGATTAGATGCATTTTGAGCCGCCCGATATCCAATGATAGAAGTAGGAATCAACGTTAATCCCGCTGCATGCAAACACATAAACATGATTTGCGCATCACTTGCTCTATCCTTATCTGGATTAATTTCTTGCAGGCTTTGCATGGCTTTTAAACCAAAAGGTGTGGCAGCAGAATCTAACCCTAAGAAGTTTGCAGAAAAATTTAATGTCATATACGAAATTGATTCGTGGTTTTTGGGAACACTAGGAAATACTTGAACAAAAAATGGACTTAATCGCCGAGCTAACTTTTCCGTTGCTCCCGAATCTATTAATAATTGCATAATACCACAGAAAAAGGCTAAATAAGCAATTAGTGGAAGAATGAGATCAGTCAAACTGTTTTTACACGTTTCGAGTAAACCATCTGATTTCTGTACTCCAGTATAAACTTGAACCGTTTGGTTCTTATACACATACGTTGTATCCGGATCTTTATCATTTATATTAACAATTACCGAACCGTCGGTAGATTTAATCAATGATTCTTGTAAGTTAGAGGGAAGTTGATTCAAGTACTTTTCTCCGATTAAAACCGGATCATCCTTTTTACCATTTAAAACAAAATCAATGGAATAATTGCGCGAGGTAAATACTCCCGAAACAATAAATATTATTGACGAGATAAAAATAATGAGCCAAAATCTACTTAGTACCATAGTCCTAAGTTCTGAATAATTCGAAAAACAATTGAGAATAAAATAAAAATCTATTAACAATCAACGTTGAATTCAACGAATAAACTTCTCGATTTAAACGTTTACATGTGAAAAAGTATTATAAATAGGTAATTTTGAACCAATGTTTTTCAATAATTTCCTATCTTTGAAGGACCTCCTTATGAAGTTTTTAATTGCTTTTTCTTTCGTTTACCTGAGTTTCTCTGTACTATCTCAAGTGAAGTTAAGTGCGAACGATTGGCATGATATAACTACGCTGAAAAAAGAAATTGCTAGGAGCGGTGCTATAACTGAAGGACTATTAAAGAAATATCCTCTTCAATTGATTGATGAACAACCTTACCTTTCGTTCATAGGAAAAACAGATTCTTCCTTTACTTTATTCAATGAAGAATTTAAAAATAAAGGGATCAGAGTATCTGCTAAAGTTGGTAATATTGCCAGTGTAAGAATTCCTTTATTGGCACTCCAAGAAAAGATTAATTTACCCGGTTTTGAATACTTACAACTAGCATCAAAAATCGGAAATCAACTAGACAAGGCTGTTAAAGACACACGTGCAGACAGTGTTCACTTGGGGATTGGTTTACCTTCAAGTTACAGTGGGAAGGACGTTTACATTGGTGTAACTGACTGGGGATTTGATTATACATCACCTATGTTTTACGACACAGCACTTCAACAAACACGAATTGTTGCAGCTTGGGATCAATATAAATTAAGTGGTCCCTCTCCTGACCCTTATGGTTATGGAACTGAATACGATACTCCCGAAGAACTGTTTACTGCAGGTGCTGATACGGCAAATATTTATTCGTACGCAACTCACGGAACTCACGTTGCAGGAATTGCTGGTGGAAGTGGTGCAGGTACACCATACAAAGGAATTGCTTTTGACGCGAAGTTTTTGTTTTGCACCTTTTTGGTGGATGAAGCTGCTGTTTTAGATGCTTGGGAATGGATGTATAACAAAGCACAAGCAGACGGGAAAAGACTTGTTATAAACATGAGCTGGGGACTTTATCACATGGGTACTTTAGACGGTAATTCCATGCTTAGTCAAGCGATAGCAAGTTATGCAGATTCAGGAGTTGTATTTGCAAATTCAGGAGGCAATAATGGAAACGTGAATTTTCATATCAAAAAAACATTTAACACTCAAGACACGCTGGTGAAATCGAAAATAGATTTCTATTCCTATGCGTCGAATCCAAATATGTGGGGGCAGAGCATTCATGCATGGGGTGAAGCTGGAAAATCATTTGCTACTGGATTTTATGTATTAAATAGTTCAGGAACCATTTTGGCTGAGACTCCGCTCTATTCAACAATCAATACTCCAAATGCAATTGATTCATTCGTTCTTGCAGGTTTTGATACCATATTCTATAAGATTTCTGCTGATGAAGCACATGTTTTAAATGGAAGACCACAACTAAGGATGCGTGTTAAAAACACTAATACATCACTAAGGGTGGTTATGAAAACCATTGCGACTAGCGGTACTGTGCATTTTTGGAACGTGACAGAACTCACAAACGACGTAGGTAATTGGGGAATGCCATTTACAACTGCAGGCTCAGGCACAATTGCGGGAGACAATAAAAATGGAATCAGCGAGCCTTCTTGCTCCGATGATGTCATAAGTGTTGCCGCATACGCTACACAATACCAAACACAAAGTGGTAGTTATGTTGGAGGAGCAATCGCATCCTTCTCTAGTATTGGCCCACGCTACGACGGTGTCATGAAGCCAGATGTAGCAGCGCCCGGTGTTGCCATTGTCTCTTCTATTTCATCGTACACGGATGCCGCATACACTTCTCAAGGCAATGTAAATTTCAACGGGAGAACCTATCATTTTGCTAAGTTTTCTGGTACCTCAATGGCTTCTCCAATGGTGGCAGGAATTGCAGCACTAATTCTTGATGCTAACCCGTATTTGTCAGCTCAACAGGTTAAAGACATAATAATGCAGACTGCACGTGAAGATAATTTTACAGGTGCAATACCAGATTCCGGAAGTGTGCAATGGGGTGCTGGTAAAGTAAATGCATACGCCGCAGTACAATTGGCACTTCAGACTATAGGATATGAAAATTTAATGGCTGAGCTAGATTGGAATGTATACCCAAATCCTGTGAGCAATGAACTTCATTTCACCATCGTTGAAGAACTTCCTCAGATCGCCGAAATCATTGATATAGAAGGAAACGTATTTGAAAAAAGGATTCTTGATGGAAAACTTCGCGTCTCTGACTTATCTCCCGGAACTTATTTTATTCGATTGATCATTCAAGATAAAGTGCAGCAAGAGCGCTTTATTAAACTATGATAAAACCCATCACCTATAAGGATTTAGAAATCGTAAGTGCATTGGCATACAAGATTTGGCCTGTAGTGTACAAAGAAATGATTTCTCAAGATCAAATTTCGTATATGCTAAATTGGATGTACGCCAGAGAAACACTTCAACAAGCACATATTTCAGGAGATTTTTTTTACGCTTATTATCATGAGGAAAAGGCCGTTGGTTTTATACATCTTCATCCGAATCAAAATACAATGAAACTCCAAAAAATATACATTCTACCCGAATATCAAAAACTTGGGATAGGCAAAATATTTATTGGATTTTGTGAACGCTTATGTAGAGATAAGCGTTTTGAAGAACTAGAACTTCAGGTAAATCGAGAAAATTCAGCCGTCAACTTCTACTTAAAAAATGGATTTACAATAATTAAAGAAGAAGATTTTGACATCGGCAATGGATTCTTAATGAATGACTTCATCATGAAAAAGAAAATTATTTTTTAACTTTTTAATTATGCATGCATAATACCTGAAAGTTTTGTATATTTGAAAAAACACTTAACATGAGTACACCAATTAAAGGAGGAGAATTTATCATCCGAAAAACTTTACCTACTGAAATCTTTACACCAGAAGAATGGACAGAAGAACACCGAATGATTGCTCAAATGTGCGACGATTTTATTGAACAAGAAGTTGTTCCGCACATAGAAAGAATTGACAAAATGGAAGAAGGTTTAATGCCTTCTATTATGAATAAGGCAGGAGAATTGGGAATGTTAGGACTTTCTGTGCCAGAAGAACTTGGTGGAATGGGCGTAGATTTCAAAACTTCTTTGTTAGCAACGGAAAGACTTGGCACAGGATATTCATTTTCTGTGGCCTTCGGCGCACATACTGGTATTGGAACTTTACCTTTATTATACTATGGGAATGAGGATCAAAAAGCTAAATATATCCCTAAATTGGCGAGTGGTGAATGGAAGGCAGCGTATTGCTTGACAGAACCGGGATCTGGCTCCGACGCTAATTCAGGAAAAACGAAAGCCATTCTATCTAGTGACGGTTCTCATTACACCTTAAATGGTCAAAAAATGTGGATTACAAATGGTGGTTTTGCCAATCTTTTCACTGTTTTTGCCAAAATAGATGATGATAAAAACTTAACAGCATTTCTTGTCGAGGCTGACAGTGAAGGCATCTCTTTAAATCCAGAAGAAAAGAAAATGGGAATCAAAGGTTCCTCGACACGTCAAGTTTTCTTTAACAATGTTAAAGTTCCAGCTGAAAATATGTTGTCGACACGCGAAAATGGATTTAAAATCGCGTTGAACATTCTTAACATCGGTAGAATTAAACTTGCAGCAGGTGTAATGGGTGGTGCAAAAGGAACCATCACAGAAGCAGTCAAATATGCAAATGAAAGAGATCAATTTGGTCGTCCAATTTCAAAATATGGTGCTATTCGCTACAAATTAGCTGAGTCTGTAATTAGAACCTATGCAGTGGAATCTGCAACCTATAGAGCGGGACAAAATATTGACGATGCCATTGCCGGACTAATTAATTCTGGAATGGATAAATCAGAGGCAACGTTGAAAGGAATTGAACAATTTGCCCCAGAATGCGCCATTTTAAAAGTGGCCGGATCAGAAGCGTTGGATTATGTCGTAGACGAAGCTGTTCAGGTTTTTGGAGGAATGGGATATTCGGCAGAATCTTCAGTTGAGAGAGCATATCGAGATGCTAGAATTAATAGAATATTCGAAGGTACGAATGAAATAAATAGAATGTTAACAGTCGACATGGTCTTAAGAAGAGCATTGAAAGGCGAACTCGATTTAATGGGACCCGCAATGAAGGTTGCAGGTGAATTAATGAGTATTCCAGAATCTTCAGGAGCTGAAGATAACATTTTAAGCGAAGAAGAAAAATTAATTGAAGGCTTCAAAAAATGTATGTTGATGGTGGCGGGATCTGCTGTCCAAAAACTAATGCAAACACTTTCAAAAGAGCAAGAAATCTTAATGAATATTGCAGATATCGCCATTATGACTTATGTTGCAGAATCCACCCTACTCCGCGTTCAAAAGAAAATCGCGACACAAGGTGAGGCAAATTGTGCGGTTGAACTAGCTATTGTTAAAACCTTGATTTACGATTACGCAGATAAAATTGAAAAAGCTGCTAAAGATGCCATCCATAGTTTCGCAGAAGGTGACGAAGCGCGCATGATGCTGATGGGTCTGAAACGTTTCACTAAAACAGGATCTCATAATCCAAAGGCTGCACGACAACTCATTGCGCAACAATTAATCGAAGCGAATAGATATTGTTTCTAAACAAAAAATAAAGTTCACAAAAGCTTAACATAGAAATTGAATTCTGTGTTAGGCTTTTTTACAATTTTTGTTGAATGAATCTGATCAATAGAGATATAAGTTGGCTTGGTTTCAACGAACGTGTTTTACAAGAAGCAACAGACGATACCGTTCCCTTAGTTGAACGCATGCGATTTTTGGGAATTTACTCTAACAACATGGACGAGTTTTTTAGAGTTCGCGTAGCAAACTTGAGGAGATTAACAACCTTTAAAAAACAAAAAATTGATGGTTTTAATGGTTCACCCGAAGAGTTATATAAAGAAATCCGTGATATCGTTTTAAAACAACAAGAGAAATTTAAGGCCGCTTACGAGCAGATTGTAACTGAATTTTCTCAAAATGGAGTTCGCGTTATAAATGAGAAGCAATTGTCTGAAGCTCAGTTGTTATTTCTTAAACAGTACTTCATATCAGAACTGAAACATGAGATTTTCCCATTAATTCTTGATAAAAAAAATGAATTTCCTAAGTTACGTGACTACGCCATTTATCTTGCGATTAAATTAGAGGACAATAAAGGAAAAATCCGATATGCACTGATTCAAATACCAAGTGAACCAGGAAGATTTGTTATTCTTCCGAACGAGGAATCAAAAGATGTTATTCTGCTCGATGACATTATTCGTATTCACCTAAAAGATATTTTTTCCATTTTTCAACCTGTCAAAGCTGAAGCATTTACATTTAAATTTACGCGTGATGCTGAATTGGACCTGGATGACGACTTAACTACAACCTTTATTGAAAAAATAGAAAAGAGTCTAAAACAACGAAAGAAAGGAATACCTGTTCGTTTTGTTTACGATTCAAAGATGCCAAAAGATTTGTTAGAATTCCTATTAAAATCGTTGGAATTGAAATTCGGATTGAACACCATTCCCGGAGGAAGATACCACAATTTCAAAGATTTCATGCGCTTTCCCGACTTTAATAATCCCGATTTCTTATTTAAGAACCAACCACCGAACGATCATCCAAAACTAAAAAATGTCCAGAGTATAATAAACGTGATTGAAAATGAAGACATCTTATTGCATTTTCCCTACCAACGATTTGAACATGTGGTAGACTTATTAAGGGAAGCGGCAATCGATCCAAAAGTTCGAAGCATAAAAATCAATATTTACAGAGTCGCAAGAAATTCTGACGTGATGAAAGCTTTACTTGCTGCTGTATTCAATGGAAAAGAAGTTACTGTGGTAATGGAATTGCAAGCCCGATTTGATGAAGAAAATAACCTTTATTGGAGTGATCGATTAAAAGAATTTGGTGCTCGCGTAATTTATGGCGTTCCCGGATTGAAAGTTCATTCGAAACTCTTACAAATAACAAGAATTTCTGGCAAAAAAGAACAATTTATTAGCTACATTGGAACTGGGAATTTTAACGAAAGAACCTCTACAATATATACAGATGTCGCATTGTTAACAGCAAACAGGGAGATTGCCTTAGAGGTGAATCGCGTTTTCCGGCTTATTGAAAACAATCTAGAACGAGGAACTTACAAACATTTACTCGTTTCCCCTTTTAACGCGAGAAGAAGATTGTTTAGCCTTATCGACAGGGAAATTAGCCATGTAAAAAAAGGGCAAACTGGTGCATTTCGGATGAAACTGAATAACTTAACCGATAAGAAAATAATTGAAAAATTATACGAAGCATCCAAACAGGGGGTAAAAATTCAATTAATAATTAGAGGAATTTGTTGCCTGAAACCTGGCGTAAAAGGATTGAGTGAAAATATTGAAGTGATAAGCATCGTAGATCGCTACCTAGAACATGCACGGTTTTTTATTTTTGAAAACGCTGGGAAGCCTGAATACATAATTACTTCCGCTGATTTGATGGAACGAAATCTCGATAATCGGGTTGAAGTTGGTGTTTTTGTAAAATCTAATGAAATTCAAGATGAACTCAATCGTATTTTCGATTTCCAATGGAAAGGAAGCGTAAAAGCACGGTTAATTTCTTCCGATTCAAAAACCAGATACAGAAAAAGAAATTTACCACCATTTCACGCCCAACAGGAGCTCTATAGTCATTACCAATCAATTAAGTAAAAAGTAATGAGTATCTTTACTATGCTTAATTGACATGATCTACATAGGTAAATTAATTCAACAGACAACCAAGGCGATTATTCCGGTAAGGAGAATTCGACGCACTAACGCATTACTTTCACAAAAACGAGTACTGACCAGGTTAATAAGAAAAGCAGGTTTCACAGAGCTAGGATTTGAATATTCTTTCGAAAAAATAATTAAACCTTTGACTGGAGTCTCTATTAAAGAATTTCAAGAAAACGTTCCTATTTCTTCGTACGAAGAATTTAATGAGAAATGGATTAAAAAGTTGTTAGAAGGAAAAAGAGACATTACTTGGCCAGGAAAAATCAAACATTTTGCATTATCATCGGGCACAACAGGTTCACCAAGCAAGCGAATTCCTGTTTCAAAGCAAATGATCCGGAGTTTTCAATTGGCTAGCTTAGGCCAATTTAATGTGCTCTATAAGGAAGATTTTCCCGTTAGTTTTTATAAGTGTCAAGTTTTAACAATCGGTGGCTCTACAAAACTCACCAGAGTTAGTGATTATTTTGAAGGCGATTTAAGCGGTATTTTGAGAAAACACACCGCATTAATTGCTAGAAATGTTGCATTGCCCGGACCTGAAATAACCCAGCTTAAGGATTTTCAAGAGAAAGTCGCTAAAATGGTAGAGGAAGCTCCAAATTGGGATGTTGGTATCGTTGCGGGGATTCCTACATGGTGTGTGAAGGTGATGGAAGAAATTGTCCGTCATCATAAACTTACAAGTATTCATGACATCTGGCCAAATTTGCGTGTTTACGTACACGGTGGAGTTTATCTCGACCCTTATGTGACGCGTTTGGAAAAGTTATGTAAACACCCTCTCCTTTTACTCGATACCTATCTCGCGAGTGAAGGGTATTTTGCCTACCAAGACATTCCGTCAAAAAAAGGTATGAGACTTTTACTAAACAAAGGGATATTCTTCGAATTTATTCCTTTTACAAAAGATTTTTTTGATGGTTCAGGAAATGTTATACAAAAACATTTTGCGCTCACAGTAGATCAAGTAGAACAGGGTGTTGATTATGCCATTGTAATCACCACAAATTCCGGTCTATGGCGCTATATTTTAGGGGATCTCGTACAGTTTGTGGATACAAAAGAAAAGCGACTTATTATCTCGGGCCGAATAAAGCAAACACTAAATTTATGTGGTGAGCATCTCACGTTAGACAACCTAAATGAAGCTGTAAAACAAGTTTGTTCTGAACTTAATCTTCCGCATGGTGATTATACTATTATTTCGCGTCAAGACGAGCAATTTCACGAATGGTATATGGAACAGCAAACAGGTATTGATGCCAACAAACTTATGGAGCTTATTGATAGAAAAATCTGTTTGTTAAACGACGATTATGCCTATGTTCGAAAGCATGCACTAAATGTACCTATTCTGAATTATGTGAAAAAGGATACGTTTTACAACTTCCTGAAATCTCAAAACAAATTAGGAGCACAAAATAAAATGCCGAGAGTTTTGAATGTTGAACAAAAAGTACTTTGGGAAAA
>CAZLVX010000021.1:0-24319 GCA_964562965.1 uncultured Lishizhenia sp. | reverse complement strand
CAAGGATGCCAAAAATTCTTGTTTTAAACATATTCCCAGGTAAGACTTAGAGGGCACGAAAGTAAATTTTGAGTGGTAAATTTCCATTTTATAAAACAAAACATACAGCATCAAGGCCAGCAAATTCGGGTGATCTGAAAGCGAACAGCGCTCCTCGGAATGGGCATCTCTAAAAAAAGTGGTCTGCACATAATCGAACGTGGGTATGTAGTCATCCATTACATCTTGCATCCCATCCTCAGCAGTATGCAAGTGAAGCGCAAATACGTTGTTGTATTCATGTGTGGTTATGTAAATATCTGTTTTTACAACCACATCATGCTGTAACATTATATCGTTGAATACATGATGTAAAGTTCCAAGTCTTACAGCGAAGTCGGGTAACTTTTCTCTTGCTCCCATAAAGGAAGGTAGCATGTCGTAAGAGGACAACACAAAACAGTTGGGATACACTTCTTCTGAAAAATGGTCCAGCATATTATCCAAGGATTGATCCTCCGGCAATCGTTCCTTACTCGCCTTTCCATGTCCTATGCGCATCATGTGGCCTCCAAATCGGGAAAATAAATAGTTCATTGCATTTCTTATTAAAAATTAAACAATTCATGACTCATGGTAAGTATCCGTAATTCTGTTCGTTTACTGTGAAATAATAAGTTTCCTCTCGTCGGTGGTGAAACAGGTAAATGTCGTAATTACCTTTCTCGTTCTCAACAACAGCCATTGTTTTTACCTCTCTTGACGTCTCCCAACTTTGGAAGAAAGGCACAGGACTCTTGGAGTTGAATATCATCGTGTCCAAGATGTAGTTATTGTTGGTCAGAACTATAGTTAACATTACTCTTATGCGTTGTTTTGAATAGTTTCGCATTACACGCGTGTGCTCGTTAACTTTCTTGAAGTTTTTATTGTCTACCGACCATTGCGCAGCGGCAACGAACGGAGCGGTCATCAAAGCGACCGTCAAAATAATCGATTTATACATTTTTTTAGTTTTAAATTAACATTTGGAAAATTGGGCTGCTGCTACTGAAAATTCCTACTCCACGTTATATCCGTAGTCTTGACCATTCAATGTGAAATAATAAGTATCCTCTCGTCTGTGGTGAAATAGGTAGATGTCGTAATTACCTTTCTCGTTCTCAACAACAGCCATAGTATTTACGTCAGTTGATGACTCCCAACTTTGAAAGAAAGGCACAGAACTCTTGGAGTTGAATATCATCGTGTCCAAGATGTAGTTGTGATTCGTTAGAACAATTGTAATCATTGAACGTATGCGTCTTCTTGAAAAGTCTTTTAGCACACGAGTGTACTCATTTACCTTCTTGAAGTCTTTCTTAGGTACAGACCATTGCGCATCGGCAACGAACGGAGCGGTCATCAATGCGACCGTCAAAATAATCGATTTATACATTTTTTTAGTTTTAAATTAACATTTGGAAAATTGGGCTGCTGCTACTGAAAATTCCTACTCCACGTTATATCCGTAGTCTTGACCATTCAATGTGAAATAATAAGTATCCTCTCGTCTGTGGTGAAATAGGTAGATGTCGTATCTGTTTTCTTCATTTTTCACTACAGCCATTGTTTTGACATCGCTTGGTGTCTCCCATGCATGGTAGAATAATACAGGGCCTTTAGAGTCGAATATCATCGTGTCTGGCAGATAATTGTTATTGTCTAAAACTATCATAATCATTCCTCTGACATATTTGTAAGAGAAATTTTTTGATACTCGCGTGTGCTCATCAACCTTTTTGAAGTTCTTTTTGTTTGCTATCCATTGTCCGTGGGCTGTTCCAAATGCGAGGAAGATGGAAATAGCGATTAACATTTTTTTCATGGCAATACGTTTTAAATGAAACATTCACCATCAGAATTTTGAAAAAAGGGATTGCGCAATTGTTTTTAGGTGCGAACCTCTCATCGTTGGTCCACCGTGCCCTGCTCAGGATCGGTTGGCATTCCGTTTTCCGGAAACTCTGAATGATTTACTAGCAAAACGCAGGTGAAGAAAAAAAGTAACAAGTTATACGTAAGTTTCTTCAAATTTTTCTAAAACAGATAACATTTCTGGATGTAGAAAGCTTTTTATTTTATTCTTATATATTGCTAAATCCCTGTAAAATGCTTCAGCTATGCCCCCTGCAATGGCAGCTTGGGTATCTGTGTCACCGTTCAGCAAAACAGCTTTTCGCACAGCATCTTCGGTAGAACAGCTTGCTAAAAAACAAATTAATGCCTGAGGCACCGAGCCTTCACATGACATATCGAAACGATAACCCACTGAGATTTCTTCAAGCGAATAAGTCAAATCGTAGCCGAATGTTACTGTAACATAAGATCGAATTTCGGACTTTGTAAATCCTTTTCGCGCTAAAAACACCGAACTTGCAACTGCTTGCGCTCCTTTAATACCATCCGGATGATTGTGCGTGACCTCCGCACTTTTTTTAGCCAAATCCAATGTTTCAGTTAAACTTGATGCTATCCAACCTATTGGTGCCACTCTCATTGCCGAACCATTTCCATGACTGTTATATGGCTGAGGATTCGAAGACGCTAACCATTCCATAAATCCTTTTGAATAACCTGCTAAAGGGAATTTTCGCCCCCATTTCAAATAAGCTTCTTGAAAATCCTTGGTATTCATGAGCGCCTCTGCAGTGGCTACAGTAAGAACGGTATCGTCAGTAAATTTCGCATGGGAATGAAACAATTCAAAGTCAACTGCGGCTTTGTGCAGTGGGCGCTCATATACTGCACCTACAATATCTCCAAAAATAGAACCAAGCATATACAAAATTACGGGAAGTTGGGGATATTAATTTGGTTGAAGTTTAATATATTCTGGCTTTTTCATTCGAATACTCTCAGTTATCTACCAGTAAAATGAAAGTCCTCGGAGGATGAAAATTTTTATTTTCAAATCCTTTCCTTTAAATTCGCACGAATGGAAGAAGAGGTCCAAGAAAAGAAAAAAACAAAACGGTGGAAAAAGTGGCTCAAATACACTTATTTGACTGTGCTCTATCTTCTTGCAGCCTTGGGAGGTTTTATTGTTTGTTTGTACATTGCAGTAGAGTTTAAACTTACGAATGTAGAAGGGGCAATAGACATTAAAAATCGCTATTTTTCTGACATCGCGGATAAATACGGCGATGAACTCATAAAGGATGGCGCATCAAATCCAAAGGAAGAAATACTCGTATTTCAGAAAATTGGTGTGATTGCAAAATTCAGACCTGCGAATGCCAAGTCCATTATGGAAGCCTATTTGGCAGACAGGAATTTAGTAACGGCGAATCGTATGATCGATGCATTTGCCTTAATGATGAAAGACAATCAGGATTTCACAAGTGAACTTTCAAAGGTGGGTTCTCAAACCGAATACAACACAGAATCCGTTTATGAGTGGTCGAATTATACCGTTTGGAAGCAGTTCAGCCAAGCATTGGTAAAAGACAAAAAGGCTATTGATTCAGTATCGCGTCTAACAGGTGTCGAATCGCGCACAATCATTGTTTGTGTCATTGCAGAACAATTGCGCATGTTCAATTCAGGAAGAGAAAAATTCAAAGAATACGTTTACCCATTTGCCAACTTGATCTTACCCACCAACAGAGGTTATGGTGTTTCGGGAATACTTGAACACACGGCCTTGCGCATCGAACGCACCTTACTCCAACCAAAAAATGAATTTTATCCCGGCGATTACTTCCAACATGTTGTGAATTTCAAGGATTCATTTCCTGATCGAGTAAACGATACCATCGCTGCACACAAGCACAAGACCATTCAGCGTTTAATAAAGGGTGGTGATCATTTCTATTCGTATTTATACACAGCACTACTTCTTCGTCAATACCAATCGCAATGGGAGCGCGCAGGATACTCACTTGCAAATCGTCCTGATGTTCTTGGAACCCTATTTAATTTAGGATATGAAAAAAGTAAACCTAAAAAAGACCCACAAGTTGGAGGATCCTTGTTCGTAATTGGAGAAAAAGAATATACTTTCGGTGGTATCTGTTTTGAATTTTATTACTCAGGTGAATTACAAAAAGAATTCCCCATTACAGGTAGAGGTTTTATCCCCGTGAAAGAGTTGGAAGAAAACAACAAAGAATTCCTCGCCAATAAAAAGAAACGAGAAGAAGAGGAGAAAAAAGCGAAAGAAAAAGCTAAAAAGGAAGCTGCAATCTAATTTGGAATCTTAAGAATCTGACCAATTTGAATCGTATTGGAACGGAGATTATTTGTTTTTTTCAAGTGCGAAATTGAAACATGATATTTAGCAGCAATTTCCGATAACGTATCTCCTGATTTTACTTTATAGGTTTTATACCTTGGCTTCGCAACCGTTTTTGCTTGGATTTTTTGTTGTGTAGTTTTAATTTCAGGAGCAACTATTTTATTTGCCGATGTTTGTGAAGAATCAACAACTACACTTTCAATTTTAGAAACATCATAAGTGCCGTACTTATAAAAATGCTGTCTAATATTCACAGCTCCTTTAAAATCACACAATTGATTGCCGTTCCAATCGTAATACACTTTAACATTTTCATTAAACTCTAAAAATTTATGAGCACTTAACCCATCGTAATTTCGATGCATTCGTGGCAATTGCTTTGTTACTGCTGGAAGACCTCCACCTGCTGAACCTCGACTGTCAACGCGCACATAAGATTTACCATCTGTGCTAGGACCTAAAACGGCAAACCAATATACTTTTAAGGTAACAGGGTTGATTTGGATGTGCAGTTTCTTGATGTCTGATGGAAATCCCTTATTTCTAATTTCTTCTAGTCCTTTGTTAATTTTTACATTCAAATACCCCCCAAACCGATCCATTCTACGTGCATTAAATGAATGAAGTGCATCGTATGTATAAGGTATCCCCTGTGCACAAAACGAGTCGCAAACCAATATGTCGTTAATTTCCAAACTGATCGTATCACGGATTATTTTATTGAAGCGAAACGAATAAATTTCTGGTGTCTTCGTGCTATCATTCAATTCTGCTTCATCCTTGTAGCTCAACTGGGAAAGTACTTGATTTGAAGACAAATAAATCAGCGCGAACAACAAAATCATGAAAGTAGAAACTCTTATCATTTTTTAATCTGGATACATTCAAAAATACTATTGAATCAGCTTTTCACAATGTTTAATTTCAATTTTAACTTAATTTTTAACGTTTAATAGTAATTCAGTTTCAGATTATTTAACCTGTAACCAATAGAATTAATTTGCGTTAGTCAACGCGTCATCAAGATTTTTTTAATTACACATTAAAAATGCCAACCGATCTGTCAAGGCACGGTGGAAAAAAGATGCGAAGCATTAGCTTAAAATAATATGGCTTCACTCCTATTCTCTTGATGCAATTGGTATAAGTAAATATTTTTGCATGATGAATAACACATTTAAGAACAGCGTAGAGGTAATTGAACCGGAAGTTAAAATTGAAGTTAAGCAAGAAATCCTAGAGGAAAAACAAGTAATCGTTCATTGTTCAATGAGTTGCAATCCCGGCATGTTAGTCCGCATTTGGAAATCCACCTATCTGCTTACAGAGGAAGGGGAACGTATTCCTCTACTCTATTGGGATGGAATTTCCTTGTTTCCGCAATGGACCCCAATTTACCATCATGGAACCTTTAATTTCACCTTAATATTTGCTGGTTTATCCTCCAATTGTAAAGTCTTTTCACTCATCGAAGAAATAAATCAACCAGGAGGTTTCTGTGTAGAAAATATTCGCAGAAATAGAACGGATGTTTACCGAGTGGAGCTATAAAAAACTAATACGAATCTAATTCAAGCATAAGTTAGTCCCGTCAAAATCCATTCAATTATCCTTTGGGTTTACATTTCCCGTAAATTCAAATTCAGCACGATTTGCGTCAATGCCACCATAGGTTATTTTCATCACACTTGGTAAAAAACGATCTAATTGACGCAAGGCCTCAAAAAAATTATCAGTTAAAATTCGCGTCTCGATAGGATTTTCACCTTCTAAAAAATAAGTTTTATAACGCAAATCTCCTTCTAGGTGATTGAGTTGAAAATTCCCAAGGTAAGAAATTGAATCTGCGAAATCTAAAAATTTACCAACTTCTTGACGCCTATTTTCAGGTATTTTTACCGGAGAATAAGCATAAATTTCAACGAGCTCTAATTTTTTATTAAACCTCAAATAAACATCCGAATTTCCCGATTGCAATACGACCCCAGTTTGAATGATTAAGCGTTCATCATCGTCTAGGTTGATTCTGTATGTGTAATTGATATGCTCTAAAAAATTTATCAATTGCTCCTTCATCGGAATCTTATTTGTACTGTTTAAACTTTCCATGTCTTTAATTTTAGCAGTTGACGAGACATTTCAATCCACATGCCAAAACAAATCAAAAATCTAAAAATCAGACAATTTGACACAAATGACTCATCGTTTGTCAAGACAAACGAATCAAACGAATAATTAATAATGTACTATGATTTGGTTTTAATCCGTAATAATCAACCTACTTTGGAATTTACTTGTAACTGTCGTAAAGGTCAAAATATACTCTCCTTCTTGTAAGGTATCAACTTGGATTTCATAAGTACCATCCATACTTTCAGGTTTTATTTCTTTAACTTTTTTACCTTTTAGATTAAAGATTTCAACTAAAATTGATTCATTTGAAAGTTTACCCGGAGTACCCTTGATGACCAATGTGCCCTTTTTTGAAGTACTTGGAATAATTACAATGTCTTCAATCGGTGTTTCGATTGATTCTAAAGAGCTGAAAACCTGCGGAAATGTTGCTTGCTTTAGCATTACACTACCAGAAAAACATAAAGAAATAAGAAGAGATACCATGAGTTTTTTTGTGCAAAAGAACAGATTAAACACATGTAAACTAACACTTTAGGATTATTTAACAATTTCAATATTTATTCATAAGTGTAACTAAAATCACTTTTAATATTACATGAGTAAAATCGATCATGTCTTTCAACAACTCTTTATTTTTTGCCTTATGCTATGGTGTACTTTTGATTAGTACCTTTTTACTATTTTTTAGTTGATTATTTTCTGTTAATACGAAAAATCATAACAGAATTTCCACCTCCATTAGATTTACCTTGTGCGGTAACGACCAACATCTTTCCATCAGGAGAAATATCCATTCCAACAGGATAAGAATCTGCTGGTATTTCGGCCACAACCTTCATGTTCTTCGTATTTACAGCAACAACCTTAGACAAAGTATTTACAGCAGCAAAGACATATTGACCATCAGGTGAAACCGTTATTGTTCTTGCACCAGTTCCAACATAAACCTCGTCCCATTTTTCATATTTTAAGGATGTTCCCGGGTTTTCGATTCTGAATTTCGTTAATTCTCGCCATGAGCCACGTTGTACATATCCTGGTTTATTGGCACTTAGGTATAAATATTCTCCGTTAATGATAAGGTGTCTTAAATTTGATTGCATTCCTGTTAAGTTCCCTAAACTACTGAAATCTCGGGTATCAAAAACAGCCATACCACCACCTCCACCCATTTTTCCTACGTACAAAAATTTCCCATCTGGACTAAATGTGGTGCCTCTTAGACAAAAACCACAATCTGCATCACGGTCTACCTTTTCCGCATTACTAAAATTCATTTCCAATTGTTTGTCTACCACACAATGTTTGATGTAGTTGAACTTAAAAGGATCATTCGACGCAATATCTATTATTCCGACAGTATTATCACCCCAATGTGTTACTGCAATGAACTTATTATCTGGAGAACATGCAATCATTTTGGGTAAAGGCCCAGTTGGCATAACTCGAACGATTTCATCGCTCTCGGTATCTATTATAGCTAGCGCAGAAGGACATTGCGCATTTAGATCATAACTTCTTCTGTAATAGGTTACCCAAAGGTATTTACCATTGTGCGAAAGACAACTTTCTACGGGCTTGCCTAAAAAATGATTCTTATTACTGACCTCTTCTCCGTAATATGGATATCCGAAAACAGTTGTTTCATTATTCAAGAAAAGACGATCTCTATTGTTTACATCAAATTGATGTCGAATTACTTTAATCTTTTGCAAGGTTGTAGCATCAAAAACACCTGTTTCATGTCCTTCCAATGAGTGAACATAAAATTTCGCCCCATTTTCTGTAAAAACTACGGATTTCGGTGAGTTAATAACTGTTTCATAGACATCCTTATCATTTTCGGTACGCTGAGAATAACTCTGTTTCCTGGCAATTAACTCAAGTGAAATTTCTCCTGTACCGGTCGATTTCGTTCCAATTGAAACCTGCTTGACTTCTTGTGAAAAAGAAGAAAAAGATGCCAAAAAAAATAAAACACTAACTATTTTCATCTTCCTATTTTTACGTTTCTTAATGGGTAAGCACTTTGGCATGAGCTTTTAGTAATGTAGGCTCTTTTCTCATCGGGCGATATTGTTAGTACATGTAATGAACATGGACGTTGAATGGTGTCTTGAAATAACCAATAATTAGCCAATTTCAAATCAAAAACCTTGCCCTTGTACTGAACAAAAGAGGTGTTTTCATTGACATAAGAAAGAAACATACTTGGATTACTGTTTAATTGCTCCATGAAACGATAACTTTCAGAAATAGACGGAAGTATATTTTTTTTATTTTGATGCAACACTAAAGCCGCGTGGAAATTAACATAAATATCCGTTTTTCCGTTTAAAGTCATAACTTGATATAGAGGTTTATGCTGAATTGACAATGACTCCCATTCTGAAGGATTTTTTACATTGATTAATCCTAATGCATTTAGTTCATCAATTGATATATCCGGAATATGAATTTCTGTGTTTCCTGTTTTGATCGTCGTATTTTCAATTTTGTTATACGCTTTTGCATTAGATGACTCTTGTTGATTACACGAAACGATTAAAGAAAACAAAAGGAAAACAAAATTACGAACGGATAGTGACATTTTATCAATGGTCATTTACAAAATGATCATTTTGGTCAACTTCTCGCACTCCCCTCGCAATTCGATTCGTTTCTACTTGGTGGCGGATAGTAGTAAAAACCTTCTCATAATTTTGAATACCATTTAAATGAAATTGATGATCCGATTGATCGCTTGTGGTTAATTGAACTGATCCAATTCCCACTATTCGTTCGATTAAATTACGTTTCATTTGCAAATCCTTTACGCGATACAATTCCAAATTTGTTGTTTTTCTCGATAAAATTCCTTCCGTTTTCTCAATACGTTGACTCGTAATTTTAAACCGAGTGGTTTTCAACAGAATGTAATGGTATAAGGTAAAAACACTACAAAAAATAAGGGCTAATAATGATAAATAGAATAGAAAATTCCAATCGTTGGTATAGCATTTAACCGTCGTATATAGAAACAAAATTATTCCACTCCCACCTAACGAATACCATCCGGATTTTACCCAATGGGACATGGTGATTTCAAAAATTTTCTTTTCTTCTTCTAACATGAATTTTTATTTCAAATGTATAAAAAGAAAGTGAGGAAATTTAAGATGTCAAAAACTTTTCATTACTTCGCTATCTATAAAGCTATATGTTTCGTATTTCGCTCACCTGTTGTATTTTATTTCTGTTTTTTGCATGTGGCAACCATGAAGATTCTGTTCAAACAGAAGTAAAGGAAACTGTGAAAAAAACACAAAACACATCCTCCAATGTGGATTCTGCAGCGCTTACAGAAGCTCTACCTGCTGTTACGGTGAAAGGAAAAAAAGGAAAGGTACTCTTGTCCTGCATTGGCAACTATCAACTTACTGCAATTGAGGCCAGTGTTGGCGCCAACGGAATGTTTGATTATATAAAAGAGTCTGGGGTTTGGAGTGCAACTGGTTCTGCTATATCAGATGGAATGCGCGAATCATATACGATCAATCTTGATAAAAAAAACATCTCCGAATTGAATGGTTTATCGATTGAAATTGATAATAACTTAAACGTTCGTGTATTCGTTAATGAAGAACCAATAATCGAAATTCCTTACAGCGAAAATCAATTATTATTTGAATTGAAAAATAATGGGAAAGATTACATTCCATTGCCTGAAAAGCTCGAAAGGTCTACAACATTTTCTGGTTTTTATCTTTACCTAATGGCTTCAGATCGTTTAACAAATCGAAAGATGAACAAACTAGATTTGTTAGACTTAAACACCGATGTTGCCCTTTTGCGTTACAATCAGAAAGAAGCACAATTTGAGCTAAACTTATTCCAGGGTGAGTGCTGTGATAATTCGTTGTATATTTTTAAGAAATAACGAATCATTCTATAATAATTTCTACACGACGATTTTTTGCTTTGTTCAACTCATTTGTGTTGATGATTATAGGCCTATGTTCACCTTTTCCGGAAGCGTCTATATTCTCAAAGCCTTTATTCTTTAACCAACTTTCAACCGTGGAAACACGCTGTAAAGATAAGTTTTGATTATAAGCATCAGCACCAACATTATCTGTATGTCCGATCAATGTGATTTTTTGACCGAGTTGATGGTCCCGAATAATTTGATTCAAGATTTTTTCAGCATCAAGGTTGAGACTGAATTCATCAAAATCGAAATTTAAAACATAACTAGCTTTTTTACTTTCAATACGTTCTATTTTTATAGGTTGGTCTATAATTTCTTCAACAATTGGTTTGGACTCCTCAATTATTGCCGTGCTAGGTTTTATTTCTGTGGAAAGTTGACTAAGATCAGCGAAATAAATATCTAAATCCCTGATCAAAAAAGCGGCATTACCATTTTTAGTAATGACAAATCCTTGATCGTCAGCATCCGTATTAAAAGGAGCCCCGAGATTTAAGATCTCGCCTAATTTACCATCCACTATAGTGGTTTTAAAAATATCTAACCCTCCAAATCCGCCGTGTCCATCAGAGGAAAAATAAATGGTATTATTATCGGCAGCAATAAACACTGCTCGCTCATCTCCTGCAGTCGATACTCCCATTATTTTTGGATAAGACCAAACACCTTCTTTTTTAACGGCATAAAATAAATCCATTGGTCCATAATAATCTGGACCGCATGCTACAATAAATAGATTACCATCAGATGAAATTGCCATGCCATCCGTTCCAAAACCCGAATACATTTGGTACATTTCTCTAAAAAATTGAGCTATTCCACCGCCCAAACCAACAGGTTCCTTATATGTTCCTTTTTCAATTTTCGCTTGATAATATGGACCATTCTTATTAATCCAAGTATTATTCCAACTCTGAAAATAAATACTGGTTCCGTCCGCCGAAAGCGAGGGCTCATCCTCTCCACTCGTGGTATTAAGTTCACGCATATAGGTCGGTGAGTCCCATTCATTTTTTGAATTTAAAGTACTCATGTACAAATCACCATCACCACCAATTTTGTTAATTTTTGATGGCCGTGTGCTCATGAAAAATAGTGATCTTCCATCTGGTGAAACACTTAAATTACATTCTCTGTATGCAGAATTTAACATGCTGACCGGGACTATCTTTACATGCTGACGATGTGTTAAAACTTTCACATCTTGTCCAAAAACTGTTACTTGTAAAAACATTAAAATGAAAAGAGGGTGGTTCTTCATAACAATTATTTTTTGTGTCCCTGCATAATTTATGCCTAATGTTTCGTTACACATAAATCGAACTTGCGTATTGTTAAATAAGTGTTAATGTCATTAAATCGGCTGTCGATGGCATAGCGTTTGAAAAAACCAAAAACATAATTTAAAATACAAGGTCATGAAACTATTAACCAACGATCAAAACTTCAGAAGCTTCCTAAGAAAACAGGACATGTGGAAAGTAATTGGCATTGGTAGTCAATGGGTGTCAATTGAACAAATGCGAAATACAATTTCAAACACAAATTACATTTGTGAATTCATCATCGCAAATTGTGATTTAAAAGGTCATCGTATTCAGCCGGATGCTCAACCTTCTGTTTTAAGATATCAATTATCAAATTACCTTAAAGAATTAGATGGACTTCAATTGTTCTATCTATATGAAGCTTTGATGGATGTAGATGCTGTGATCAATGACTTAATGTACTTAAATAAAACAGATCGTTTAGAGTTTTTAGCAAACGTTACGAGAAAAGGACAGTGGTACCTCCAAGTGTTAGATGAAGAAATTTGTGGAAATTAAATTGTATGTTATTATTTCATAAAATTCACTTTTAAAGACTTTTACAACGACACAAATACTATATTTGTTAAAATTAAAATTATGAGTACTACTTGGATTATTGTTATTGTTGTCGCTATTCTCGTTATTTGGGTTGTTGTAATTTACAACGGATTGGTAAGGTTGAGGCAAAATCGTGAAAATGCATTTGCGGATATTGACGTACAGTTAAAACAACGTCACGACCTTGTTCCGCAGTTGATTGGTGCCGTTAAAGGATACATGGAACACGAAAGAGGAACCCTAGAGGCTGTAACAAATGCTAGACAGCGCGCCATGGGAGCTTCCAGTATAAATGATAAAATTTCTGCGGAAAAGGAATTATCTCATGCGCTTTCTGGATTGAGTATTCAAGTTGAAGCATATCCAGATTTAAAAGCGAATGCCAATTTCATGAATCTTCAAACCGAATTGGCAGATATTGAAAACAAACTTGCTGCAGTAAGAAGATTCTTTAATTCAGCAACGAAAGAATTGAATATTGCCGTTCAAAAGTTTCCAAATGTAATCTTTGCAGGAATGTTCGGTTTTAAATCTGAGGCTATGTTTGATCTTGGAGAAACAAATCGTCAAACAATGGACAAAGCTCCTGAAGTTAAATTCTAGGTGAACATATGTCTGAATACGTTGGTCTACAAGAGCAGATAAATCGTAACAACACACGATCAATTTTACTTTTAATAGCGTTTCCAGTATTGGTATTAGGGGCGTTTTATGCAGTCGTTGCATTTGCAAGTAGAAATGGTAATGGCGGATTTGATTCTCAATTAGCGACACAAGCTTTCATGTCTGGTTTACCGATGGTGGTTTTAGCCGTAGGTATTTGGTTCTTAATCGCCTATTTGTCTCACAGTGCCATGATTAACCTATCAACCGGCGCACACACATTGGAGAGAAAAGAACACATGCGCGTTTACAACCTCACCGAAAACTTGTGTATGAGTGTTGGTATGAAAATGCCTAAGTTACAAATTATAGAATCTGATGCTTTAAACGCCTTCGCAAGTGGAATTACGGAAAAAACTTATACGGTGACGCTTACGAGAGGTATAATTAATACACTAAATGACCAAGAATTAGAAGGTGTAATTGCTCACGAACTGATGCATATCAGAAATAGAGATGTACGCTTACTCATTATAAGTATCATTTTTGTTGGCATATTCTCATTTCTCATTCAAATAGCCTTTAGAAGTTTGTTGTATGGTGCGATGTCAGGAGGGAATCGTCGAAAAGATGGAAAGGATAGCGGAGCAGGGCTCATGGTGGTTATTTTGGTTGTGTCTATTGTGGCATACATACTCAGTTTACTTTTCAAATTTGCGCTAAGTAGAAAGCGAGAATACATGGCAGACGCAGGAGCTGCTCAAATGACAAGAAATCCTCTGGCACTTGCTTCTGCACTTCGAAAAATTTCAGGTAATGCTGAGGTTGAAGCTGTAAAAAGTGAGGACATTCAAGAAATGTTCATAGAAAATCCACCTGGAAGTTCCGCAGGATTTATGGGGTCTATGGGAGCATTATTTTCGACACATCCACCTATCGAAAATAGAATTAAAGTTTTGGAGCAATTCTAACTCCTCTACTAACCTCAATATTTAAACAACGAAAATGAAACAATCATTGCCTCTACTAATTAGTCTATTGATAACGATAGCAACCTTTGGACAAAAAACTGAGAAAATTGCCTTCTATAATGTCGAGAATTATTTTGATACCATAGATGGTCCGAATGATGACTCAGAGTTTCTTCCTGCAGCTGCTTCGAATTGGAATTCAGCAAAGTACAACGAAAAAATCAATCATATCCAACAAGTTATTCGAGATTTAAATTATCCAATAGCCGTTGGTTTGTGCGAAATCGAAAACAAGCAGGTGTTAAAGGATTTAACATACAATAAGAAATTCAAACGTTATAAAATCTCACATTTTGATAGTGAAGATCCAAGAGGAATTGACGTTGGATTACTTTACAATAGTTCAAAATTAAAGTTAATTTCAAATGGAACTATTCGCTTTGTTCTACCAGGAGAAGCAAAACCTAATACCCGCGATATTTTATGGAGTAAGTTTTCGTGTAAAAAAGATACGCTGTTTATCCTTGTTAATCACTGGCCCAGCCGAAGGTCAGGGACAACAGAATCTGAACCAAAACGAATGTGTGCCGCTCAACATGCAACAGCTTTTATAGACTCTTTACTAAATGCCAATAAATCTTCGAAAATAATCTTTATGGGTGATTTAAACGATTATCCAGAAGATAAAGCTCCACAGCAAATTTCTCTTAGACTTTCTCCTCAGATAACAGAAAAATCAGGAAGTTTCGGGGGTACTCACCAATACAAAGGAGAATGGGATGTACTGGATCACATTTTCGTATCGAACGGAATGAAAAACAGCAAACTGAAAATAATTGAAAATTCTGGAAAAATTAATGAATTCCCCTATCTTATTGAAGTATTCAAAGGAAACAAGCAACCGTTCAGAACATATGTGGGAACTAAATACCTTGGCGGTTATTCAGATCACCTTCCTGTATCGATAGATATTTCAGTTCCCTGATTTAATTTAGCTTTCCCGAAATTATAGGGAAGGCGCTCCTTGTAAAGAAACCGCTTTTGAGTGGATTCAAAAGGTCGATAAATGTAGTAAACCTCATTATTGTATACTTTTATTTGATCGATATATTTAAAGTTTAATTTAACTTTTTCATTGATTTCTCCCGTTTCAACATTTAAGTGACCAAGGTAACATATTCCGGCTTTTTCATAAACTGCATAGATAGCACCTGTGGCATAATCCTGAATTAATTTTCTTTTAAATCCTGTTTTCGATCGTTGGTAATGATGAAAAATCGGAATGCTTTTGATGTTATTTCCATCAGCATCAAATATCTCCAATAAATCTTTTGGGTAATTCACCACAAAAACACTATCGTTTCTCTCAAACAAAGGAGCATATACTTCTTCCCAATAAATGGATTGTGTGAAGAAATTAGCACCCACCCAAATTTCCGCATCAATTCCCGTTTCTAATTCTTTATTTTTTGCCCATAATTTGGTTCTTACATCCATCCATTTATATTCAGATCGGTATAGCGACATCATCAAATCATCCTTTACATTCGTAACCAACCTGTAGGTTGAATCTTGTTTATCCATAGCATAATATTCGAACGCAGGATAAACTGAATTGAAATTTGAAACATAGACTTTAGAAATTGTTGTATCTATCAACGGAGCTAAATATTTGATGTAATAAGTTAAGGGAACTTGTGCTGTTTGCAACGCGTCATCTTGAATTTGAATTCCATGCACCATTTCATCACCAATTGCATGAACATTCCCTCGATAGTCTCTTATTAACTTTCTAACTGGAAATTTTGATGTAATTTGTGAAAGTACTTCCTGGTCATTGGCATAAACCAATTCATATGCATTCTCACGTGACTTCGGATACATAATCATGATTAACTTACCATCCTTAACTATTTCAAAATCTAGAATACTCAACTTATCAGAACTATGAACAGTGTCTGCTTTTCCGGGAGCACTTAAACGAATTTCTTTGAGCTCTTTTTGTTTTATGGATTGAAGAAAAGTGTTAATACGAATTGTGTCCTCTGTTGAGTTTTGAATTAAAAATGAAATTTCTTTTTTGACACTTTGGTAAATAGGGTGAGAAAAATATAAGTTTTTAATACTTTCTATGGGAAACGACTGAGATATTGAATCTCTTTTTTGGTTACTAATTCGTTGTATGAGAAATTGTCCTCTACCATTTGTATAACAGGTTGTTAATGAGTCACCCGCTTTGGAAATTAGTTTTACGGCTACATTTTGAACAGGATCTCCTGTTTTGGAATCTTTTACTTCAACCTTAATTATCTGTGCAAAAACTAAGGCATTAAAAAACAACAAATACAAGGCGAGAATATGACGCATAAACTAGAGATGCTAATGGTCACCTTTATCCATAAATCAGACCAACAAATTCCAACCTAATTCATCTTCCACTTCACCTGCTTTTAGTGCATCCATGTAGGATTTGATTTTATTAGAAATCGTCCGTGTTTCCAAAGGAGGCAACGTTAGCATTTCATCACGGTAACCAATAACAGCTATTTGAGCGATTGTCGCTGCTGTACCTGCACCAAAGGCATCTTCCAAGGTCCCGTTTCTTGCAGCATTTATTATTTCTTCTACAGAAACCTTTCGCTCCTCAACAGGAATTCCCCATTTTTTAGCAACTTCAATTACAGATCTTTTGGTAATTCCGCGTAGGATCGTATCTGAATCCTCTGAAGGAGTGATGAGTGTTCCACCAATTTGAAACATTACATTCATGGTTCCTGATTCTTCTATGTACTTATGTTCTACAGCATCGGTCCATATTAACTGATGAAATCCAGCGAGTTGACATTGCTTGGCAGGGTATAGAGATGCTCCATAATTACCTGCTGCTTTAGCCCTACCTACTCCACCTTTTGCGGCTCGTGTATAGTGTTCTTCAATCTTTACCCTCACTGGTTCACTGTAATAAGCTCCTACAGGAGATGTAATAACCATGAACTTATATGTTTCAGCTGGTTTAATTCCTACAAATTCATCTGTAGCAAATAAAAATGGTCTGATGTATAATGAATAACCCGGTTTATCTGTTACCCAATTCTGATCGATGGCAACCAATTGGCGAATGGCTTCAAGAAAAATCTCCGATGGTACCTCAGGCATGCACATACGTTGAGCAGACTCTGCAAATCTCTTCGCATTCATATCCGGTCTGAAAATAGAAACTCTTCCATCCTTATTTCTGTATGCTTTCAAACCTTCAAAGATTGATTGCCCGTAATGTATTGCTGACATTGCAGGATGCATTGGAATGGGTTCAAAAGGAACAATATTTCCTTGTTTCCATTCTCCATCGGCATATTCCATTATAAACATATGATCAGAAAAGCTTTTTCCAAATGCTAAATTTTCCCAATCTATCTGATGAATGCGTGATTCTTCAACTTTTTTAACCGTAAAGGAGAGTGTTGACGTTGACATTACTTGTTGTTTGATTCATGCGAATATACGTTTTTATCCTGAGTTTATCGGATTTATTTTATACACAATCACCATTATCTTATCTTTGTTTTGAAACAATTGCCTTGAATTCAAGTAGAGAAATACTAAAAAAATATTGGGGTTACTCCTCCTTTCGTCCTCAACAAGAGGAGATTGTAGACGATGTCATTAACGGGCATGATGTACTTGCGTTACTACCTACTGGCGGTGGAAAATCTATTTGTTTTCAAGTACCTGGACTCGCAAGAGAAGGGATAACCTTGGTAATATCACCCTTGATTGCGTTAATGCAGGACCAAGTGCAAAACCTTCAGAAAATTGGTATTAGAGCGATTGCAATAACTTCAGCAATGAGTCAGCGAGAAATCGATATCAGTTTGGACAATGTGAAATTTGGTGGCTACGACTTTCTCTACACATCCCCTGAGCGACTTAAAAACGCCCTGTTTCTCACTAGATTTAAGCAAATGCAAGTCGGACTCATTGTCGTCGATGAAGCTCATTGTATTTCGGAATGGGGACATGATTTTAGACCTTCGTATTTCGCTATTCATGAATTGAGAAAAATCAAGCCCAATGTACCAATGATGGCCTTGACTGCAACTGCAACAATAAAAGTGCAAGAGGATATTATTGAAAAATTGACCTTAAAAAATGTCCGAAAACACGAAGCTTCCTTTATACGAAAAAACTTAAGTTACAACGTACAAAATACAACAAATAAGTTGGAGTTTATACTTTCCTTTTGTAAGCAAAATAAGGATGTAGGAATTGTTTATTGTCAAACACGTAGAAGCGTAAAGGAGGTTGCGAAAAAGCTTCTCGCCAATCAACTTTCTTGTGGTATTTATCATGGAGGAATGAGTAGCGAGGAAAGATCATTGATGCTGAATCATTGGCTAACAGAAAAAACGAAAATCATGGTTGCAACAAATGCTTTTGGCATGGGTATAGATAAACCAAACGTGCGTTTCGTGTTGCACTATGAAGTTCCACCGACACTTGAAGCATATTTTCAAGAAGCTGGAAGAGCAGGTAGAGACGGAGTTTCCTCTAGAGCAATAGCACTGATTAACGGATTAGAAAAGAATGAATTTTTGGCTCAAGTGGCAGCTAAATTTCCTGAGAAAGATAGAGTTCTGCATAGCTATGTCGCAATATGTAACTATTTGAAAATTGCTATTGGATCTGGACTTAACGAAACTTACCCCATCGATCTCAAAGAAATATGCCACACTTATCAACTCGATTTTTCGGAAGTTTACAATTCAATTAAACTTTTGGAGACTGCCGGATATTTTAGTTTTAGCGAAGGATTTCATTCTCCCACAAAAGTTTTGGTCACTATTGATCATCTTCAAGTGTATAATTTCCAAATTCAACATCCAAAATTTCAAGAATTATTGAGTGTTTTGACAAGAACAAACAGTTCAATATTTGAAAATTTTCAAGATATCAGAGAGGAAGAATTAGGAAAAAGGTTAAAAAAAAATATCCAAGAAGTTAAAACTCAACTTGAATCCCTTGTTCGATACGGTGTTGTCGAAGTTAAATGGCGAACAGATTTACCAATGCTAACCTTTTTAAGAGAACGTTGCACTGATCGAGATTTCTCGTTGCCTTATAACATTTACAAAGAACGAAAAGTACAAGCTGAAGAAAGAAGTAATGCCATGATCAACTTTTTAGATAATCATGAATGTAGATCTAAAATGGTATTAAATTATTTTGGTCAAGAAAGCGATGCGTGTGGTATTTGCGATATTTGCAGAAGTACTTCTGAAGTTTTTTCTAAAGAAAAAATCGTTGCATTTTTGGAAAATGAAAAATCAATTTTTGAAATTTCTGACTATTTTCAGTTAGATGAAACAATAGTAAATTCCATTGTGCGTGAACTCGTCAAAGAGGAAATGATTAGATACACTGGCTACGGATATAAATCTCTTTAATTATCGTATGTTTCAAGTCAGTTTCTATAAGTTTCCATTTGTTTTTCTTACCTCTTATTTTTGTTTTGGCTTATGTTTGGCGACCTATTCATTTGATTGGGAATTGGCCATTATTTTTAGTTTAAGCACACTTCTTTTATTACTTTTTGATTGGAATTTCAGGTCGACATTGGGAGATAAATTATCAAATTTTATAATCCCCGGATTACTTTTCTCGATGGGTTATTGGAGTATTTATCTTTCAGACCTCTCTCAACATCCTATAGAAAGAATAACAAACGAACCTGTTACTATTGAGTTCAGCATCAAAGAAATAACAAATAACCCTTCCCAATCTCATACAAAAGGCATTGGTATATTACATCAAGTTAAATCAGGTTCTGAAATTGTGAAAACTAATGACCAATTCTTGTTTTATATTGATTCTTCTACCAATTATAAAGAAGGTGATCGACTTGTCGCCACTACTCGGCTTACACCAATTGAAAACAAAGGAAATCCTGGTGAGTTTGATCAAGAAAACTATTGGAAAAATCAGGGTGTAAGACTTACCACTTTTATAAGTAACCAAGATGTTAAGTGGGTTGATTACAAAACACCAAACCTTCTTGATAAATGGTTGGCTAACCTTCATGGACACTTAAGTTCCGTTTTATCTGAAAATCTTTCCGGACAAGAACTCGCCTTAGCTCAAGCTCTAATTTTGGGAGATAAATCCCTATTAAACAAAGAAACCAAATCATCGTTTTCATCGACCGGAGCTATGCATGTTTTAGCGGTTTCAGGTATGCATATCGCTTTGATACTTCAACTTTTATTAATTCTTAGTTCATTTTTTTACAGACTTATATCAAAACATCAAGCGACTCTCATTATCGTTGGATTGCTTTGGATTTATGCGCTTTTAACGGGATTTTCTCCGAGTGTAATTCGCGCAGTATTTACATTTACCATGCTCGCTTTAGCTCAACTCTCTGGGAATCAATTTAAACCCATTAATATATTGTTTTTTACTGCATTGGTGTTATTAGTGATAGAACCTCATTTCTTTTTTGACATTGGGTTTCAATTAAGTTACCTTGCCATGATTGGTATTTATCTCACTTATGAGCCTATTTGCAAGTGGTTAAAACCAAAAAATAAACTACTCGATTTCTTTTGGAAAGGAACAGCAATCGGATTTTCTGCCCAGGTTATGACCATACCATTAATGCTCTATTACTTTCATCAATTTCCTAATTACTTTATTTTGAGTAACCTAGTATTACTTGTTCTTTCCGGTATTATTCTAGGTGCTGGGTTAAGCTTATTTGTTACTTGGAAAATTCCATTTCTCAATCAACTCAACGTTGGAGTGTTGTTTATTTCGCTATGGCTGAGCCTTATTTCTTTAGCATGGATTGAGGATTTACCTGGAGCTGTAGCCTATGGTTTTGCATTTCCATTTATTCTCGTTCCCATCATGACCATCAGTCTATATTTTATCACAACCTTGCTTCCATTCAGTAAAGTCTGGACTCTTACTATGGTATTTTTCACATTATCATTAAGTTGGATAGTTTTATTGAGATGGAATAATTTATCATCAGATCATCTTGTTTTATTTAATCATTCTAAGCTTACTTTTGCGTTAAAAGAAAACGATAAAATACATTGTTTTATTGATGGTGATTCACTTGAAATGAGAAAAGCTTCCTTTATTTTAGATGCGTATAATAAAGAATTTCCGGGGCAAATTGAATGGCACAGCATTAAGGGATTAAACGGAATGATTTGTCAAGGAAAAGATACCTTAAGATGGGAATCGGAAAAAGGTGAAAAAACCATCAAATGGAAACACCACAGGATTCGTATTCAATATTCAATGACTCAAAAAAATGAAGACGCAGATCATTACATGCCTTGGATTGAACATCCCAAGAGTTTGAAAAATGGAGCTTTCTTTTATTATTGAGGTAATTTAGCGAATAAATAAAATGCTAAACTGGTAAGTACTAAAGAGGCCAAGACATTGATGATCACAAACATGTAATTTCCACTTTGCAGAAGTTGCACATTCTCCATTGAAAAAGTACTAAAGGTGGAAAATCCACCACAAATTCCAATAGCGAAAAACGGCCAATACCATTCGTGTTTTCCATACTTGGCGTTCATCCAAAAAATAAATCCCAAACACACTGAAGCCAAAACATTCGCAAACAAGGTAGTCAATGGGAAATTCCCAAATTTTAACATGGAAATCTTTCCAATTCCGAATCGCAAAAGACTTCCGATGCCTCCACCAAGAAATACCCAGAACCAAGTCATGAACTACGCCATTTAGAAAGTGTAAATTTATTCACAAAAAAAGCAATACTAAAACCTAAAAAAGAACCAACCAAAATATCACTAAGGTAATGGACACCGAGATAAATCCTGCTATACATTACAAAGATCGCCATAACTATTAACATGGTGTTCACCCACATTTTATCCTCTTGAAATAATGGAAATGTCAAGGTAACCAATACCATCATATTTGCCGCATGTGAGGATACAAATCCGTATTTCCCACCAAAATACTGATCCCCATTCGATGAAGTGTAAAAATGCAGCTGATTCTTTAACTCAGCATGATGAGAAGGTCTGTATCGCTGAAAAACTTCTTTAAACGCATAAACACTAAGTTGATCTACAACCAAAATTGTTATAGCAGCGATTATTAGAAATTGAAACGCAAATTTGGTTGAATAACGTTTACTAATCAAATAAAGAAGAAAAATATAAAAGGGAATGAGCGCATATTTATCACTTAATAACCACATAATTTCATCGAGAAAAGGATGGTTAAGTCCATTAATAAACAGGACAATCTCTTGGTCAATTTTTTCAAGCCATTCCATCTGAATTGAGATGTTTCCAGATTAAATCTTTCAATTCAACCAGACCCATTTGAGCTACTGAGGAAATGAAAACATAGGGTATTTTTGGAATTTCCTTTTTTAAAGATTGTATGAGTTCTTCATCGAGCATATCCGATTTGGTAATTGCCAAAACGCGTTCTTTATGTAAAAGTTCAGGATTATAAAGTTTAAGTTCATTTAACAAGATTTTATATTCCTTTGCAATATTGTCGGCATCAGCGGGAATCATAAAGAGTAACAAAGAATTACGTTCAATATGTCGTAAAAAGCGCAACCCAAGTCCTTTACCTGCGTGAGCTCCTTCAATAATCCCGGGAATATCCGCCATTACGAATGAACGATGATCTCGGTAAGAAACCATTCCCAAATTTGGTCTTAAGGTAGTAAACGGATAATCTCCAATTTCGGGTTTAGCTGCAGAAATAACAGACAGCAAGGTACTTTTACCAGCATTAGGAAACCCTACTAATCCAACATCAGCAAGTAATTTTAATTCTAGGATTTTCCATCCTTCTTCACCTGATTCTCCTGGCTGAGCGTATCGTGGCGTTTGATTTGTTGCCGATTTAAAATGATTATTACCGAGGCCTCCTCTTCCACCCCTTTGAATAATTTTTTCTTCACCATCTTCCGTAATTTCAAAAAGTAGCTCTCCAGTTTCACCATCCTTTGCAAGTGTACCTAAAGGAACTTCAATGTAGGTGTCATCTCCTTGTGAACCAGTTTTTAAATTACCACTTCCATGTGCACCATGACCCGCTTTAATGTGCTTTTGAAATTTCAAGTGAAGAAGGGTCCACAATTGTTTATTACCTCTAATGATAACATGTCCTCCCCTACCTCCATCTCCACCGTCTGGACCTCCTTTTGGAATGTATTTTTCTCTTCGAAAGTGAGTAGAGCCACCTCCACCATTTCCGGATGTACAGTGGATTTTTACATAATCGACAAAATTGTCTGAGGCCATAAATAGTTTATCCTTTCTTTTTAGTTTCTCGCATCAATAGCTGAGAAAAGTCGTGAGGTAATATCATCGATAGAACCTATTCCGTCAATGGATATGAATTTACCTTGTTGCAAATAATAATCTTTAACAGGAGCTGTTTCGTTATTGTAAACTCGAATTCTATTTTCAATAATTGCAGGATCTGCGTCATCAGCTCTTCCACTCACTTCTGCACGTTTCAACAAACGTGTTTTCAGCTCTTCTTCTTCTACGTCTAGAGCTAGCATCAAGGTAATCGCTGTGTTTTGAGTACTTAAGAACTCATCCAAAGCGTTCGCCTGTGCATTGGTGCGTGGAAATCCATCAAAAATAAATCCTTTAGGATTTGAATATTTCAAAACCTCTGAACGCAGCATGTCGATTGTAACAGAATCAGGAACCAATTGACCTTTATCCATATAACTTTTTGCCAATTTACCTAACTCGGTTTCTCCTTTAATATTTGAACGAAAAATATCACCTGTGGAAAGATGCACCAAATCATATTTTTCTATTAAACGCTCGGATTGGGTTCCTTTTCCCGCTCCTGGAGGTCCAAATAACACAATATTCAACATATTATTCTGGTATTAATTGATAAATTTCATTTAAATTTCGACCTAACTCATTATAATCAAGTCCATATCCAACTACAAATTTATTAGGAATATCGAAACCAACGTATTTCGGTCTATGCTTTCCTAAGAATGCCTCAGGCTTGTATAAAAGTGTACAAATTTCGATGCTCTCAGGTTGTTTCTGATTGAGTAAAAATATGACTTTATCAATGGTTAAGCCGGTATCAACAATATCTTCAACAATTACGACATGTTTATTTTTCAAATTTGCAGTAAGACCGATAAGCTCGTCTACTTTTCCTGTGCTTTCAGTCCCGACATAAGAACTAACTTTGACAAATGAAACCTCAACCGAACCGTTATAATTTTTCGATAAATCAGAGGCAAACATATATGCACCATTGAGAATACACAGCAGGATTAGTTCTTTTTCTTTATAATCTTGACATAACGAAATAGCTAGATCTTTTACTCGATTTAGAATAATCTCTTCTTCAAGGTACAGGGTGAATCTTTTATCGTGAAGAGCTACTTGTTTTTCCATTTAAAGTGACAAAGGTACGATTTTCCAAAATTTAATCAAAAGAGCTTTCGTATATTGAG
>CAZLVX010000020.1:0-24360 GCA_964562965.1 uncultured Lishizhenia sp. | reverse complement strand
TCATTTAACTCCATTAGTCGTTTTGGTAAATCAAATTCTTCATCATTTGGTTTGTATTTTTTAATCGTTCCTTGAAGCGTTGTGTAATAGTTCACCTTAGCATCATTTCTTTTATCTGCAGGTAGAGCACTAACTTTTCCATAAGTCAATCTTAAAGTACTATTTGCATCAGGGTATTTAACTGGGCTTAATCCTGATTTACGCATTCCATCTACAAGAAGGCGATAAGATTTTGTAAAATCGTTTTGAAGTTTTGTCAATTCTTCAGAGCGTTGATTTAAATGTGCAATCATATCCGAAGATAATTTCATCAATGGGTCATTCTTTAATTGATCAACAGAAGGAAATGATAAAAACGCTTTAACTCTTTTTTCAGAAGTCAGAATAGATGTCTCAAAAATAGCATCTACATAAGCTGCCACATTGTTATTTCCTTTTTTGTATACGTCTTCAACTGTTGGAACTAGTTTATATCCAGCTTTTGAAGCATAGAGGTTTAAACCGTCAACCATAATATCACGCTCTGTAATAAGAGATGTTGTGCTAAAAAATTCCTGTGTAGCAACCATTACATCCTCGTACATTTCTTTTCTCTTTGCATCATCAGCTGCAGCATATGCTTCCAATTGAGCACCTAGAGTTCGAGCAACTCGCGCATATTCTGAACCTCTAAACATAATCTGTAGATAATTATCGTGACGTGACTTATCATTTGTTGCAGCATAGAAGGCATTAATGGTCTCAACCACTTTTCCATATTTTTCCTTATTTTCAGCTTTGTTGGCCCACTTATTAAATTTTGCCTCATTTGCAGCTTTAGACTTTGCCGTTTGAAATTTTGTTAACGCGTCAATCATACCTTGACGATTTTTCCAATAATTAGCAATTCCTGCATATTTTGAAGCATAATTTAGACGAATGGCATCATCTTTATCCATGTATTTTTTCATGGCATCCATAGAAGTTTTTGAAGCTTCAACCCAAGCTGGATAGGCATACTTCACATTTTGATCAATTCCACCTGCAGGTAACCAACGATTGGTTCTACCAGGATAACCTAAGATCATGGCAAAATCACCTTCCTTCACACCTTTTAAATTCACAGGTAAATGATGACGAGGTTTTAAAGGAACATTGCTTTTTGAATATTCTGCTGGTTGTCCATTAGCATCTCCATAAACTCGGAACATGGAGAAATCACCTGTATGACGTGGCCATTCCCAATTGTCAGTATCTCCTCCGAATTTTCCGATGCTGCTCGGTGGTGTTCCGACTAAACGCACATCTTTATAATCTTGATAAACAAAGTAGTAGTATTCGTTTCCTTGAAAAAAAGAACGTACTGAAACCACATATTTTCCTCCTTCGCTATTTTCTTTTTCGATTGCTGCAGTTTCTTCACGAATGACTTTTTCGCGCTCGGCCTCCGACATGTTATCGTTAAGTTTTGCCATTATTCTTTTAGTACAATCGTCCATTCGAACAAAAAACCTTACAAATAAAGATTTTGGTTTCATCTCATCGGCTTTAGTTTTTGCCCACCATCCATTAGTTAAGTAGTCATTTTGAGGTGTAGACAACTCAGCTATCGCATCGTAACCGCAGTGGTGATTCGTTAAAATTAAACCGTCTTTTGAAATAAGTTCAGCAGTACATCCACCATTAAATTGAACGATTGCATCTTTCAAACTGCTGTTATTGATACTGTAAATTTCTTCTGGAGTCAATTGAAGCCCCATTTTTTGCATATCTCTGTGGTTCAACCTTTCGATAAACATTAAAAACCACATACCTTCATCGGCACGAACAAAGAAGCCTACAAATAAAAGGAAGGCAACTAGAGTACTTTTCATTCTTGTCATAATAATTTAGATTTTGGAGGCCGAAAATACCGAAAAAAAATGGAAAAATTATTTTTTTACTGCTTTTTCTACTAATTGTTTTTTCATCCTACTTAAGGATTCAGGAAGTATGCCGAGATAAGAAGCAATTTGATGTTGTGGTACAAGTTGTTCAATGCCAAGATGTCGTGAAATAAGCTCTAAATACCGATCCTCGGCACTTGCAGAAATGGTCATTAAAAATCTTTTTTGCAATACGGCAAGTGTTCGTTGTGCCATAATTCGGAACAACCTTTCTAAGGAGGTTACTTTTGAAAAAAGAAATTCAATATCTTCTTTTGAAAATTCTAAAATCCAACTATCTTCCATGGCTTGCACACTCACTTTTGATGGTTCTTCTGTATGAAAAGACGCAATATCACCAACCCACCAATCTTTGAAGCCGAAATAAAGCACATGCTCAGCTGCCTTTGGATCTGTGTAAAACACACGAAAAGTTCCTGCAACAATAAATCCTTGATGAAAACACTTGGTTCCTTCCGTTAAGAAATACTGTTTCTTTTTAATTTCCTTCAAATGAAAGCGCTCTTTAATAAGAAGTTCTTCGTCTTTATTGATTTTTACCCTCGAAGAAATGTAATCGATAAGCGTTTTTTTTGCAATTTCGTTAGTCATTTTGTTTACTAATTAAATAACAATTCGTCAATAAATAACCACGTTTTGTTTCCATTTCCGAGGTGCCAGGTTGGGCATACTCCGGGGTTGCTAATTTTGTAACGAATTACCTTTACAGGGTTAGATGCTGCTATATCAACAAAAAATTCCATTCGTTCAGGATTTTTGTCGGTAGGTTCCGCTTGTTTAATTTGTATTGGTGGTAATTTTTCGAAAATGGTACCATCTTTTGAAATTTCAACTTCTATTTTACTCGGAAAAAAAATCCATGATTTTTGATCTCTAATTGCAGAAACACCAAATCGACTAAGGTTCTTAATTGAATCAAATGAAACTTCAGCAACAACATCTTCACCATAAAATCCTTGCCAATCACCCGTTCGAAATTCATTACCACCTCTCGATCCATCAACAAGCGCAAAGTCTCCGGATGCAGCATATTGTTTGGCATAGGCTGTTTTCAAATTTAGTTTTGTACCAGGTTCTCTTTTTGTGAAAACGCCACTTACAATTTTACTATGTGTTATTTTTCTATCTGCTGTTCTGCGTTGAAGCTTTAAGGATACTTTACAGGATTTAGTGATGATAAAAGGTTTTTCATACACCTCCCATTCTGAAGAATCTATCGAATAAAAAAGAAAATACTCGTCGCTCGCATGAAGCTTCACGTGTCCTAAACTTATTTTCAATACATCTTCAAAAACACGTTCCTCCGTCATTATAAAAGGTACAGGCACCAGTGTATTTGGAACTTTTTCATCATCTACATTTCCTTTGATATTTTTATTTGGAAATTCACCCATTTGCATTACTAATACACCTCCAGCCATCAAGTCTGAATGATTAATTTGTAAATTTTTAAGTTCAATATTGTTCCATTTTACGAATTGAATATAGGGGTGATTTTCATCGTTGTTTAGGGTGAAAATTTCAATTTTATTTCCATTTTCGAGTCGTATTGTTGCGCCATCAATTTTTGGTCTTCCAATTTCATAAACAGGTTTTCCTGGAGCAATAGGGTAGATGCCTAAGGAACTTAACACAAACCAAGCGCTCATTTGACCACAATCTTCATTTCCAGATAAACCATCAGGAGCATTTCGGTACATTTCTTTGAGAATTTTATCTACGTAATATTGAGTTTTGTAAGGTGCGTTTGTGTAGTTGTACAAATAGGCCATGTGATGGGAAGGTTCGTTTCCGTGCGCATATTGTCCAATGAGGCCTGTGATATCGGCTTGTTCTCTTCCGCTTAATTCAGATGTTGTACTGAATAATCGATCTAACCACGATTCAAGTGAATCCGGACCTCCCAAAAGATTTCGTAATACGGCAATATGTTGAGGCGCATATAACGAATATTGCCAACTGTTTGCTTCCGTGTAATTAAAATTCACTTCATTTGGAGAGAAAGGACTATACCATTGTGCTTGACGTCTTGCGCGCATGAATTTAGTCGTTGGATCAAATAAATTAATAAAGTAATAACTTGAAAGTAAATGTTTTGATGCCAATGTGTCGTTATTTAATTTCTTTGCCATCTCACTGATACAGAATTCGTCGTAGGCATATTCCAAGGTTTTGGATACAGATTCAGGTTCTTGCTCAGCACTTATAAATCCCTTTTCTTGGAAATGATTTTTTCCAAATTCGTTTATTTGTGATGTATGGTGCATTGCCATTAGTGCTTTGTTCGCATCAAAACCTTCAATTCCCTTCATATAAGCATCGGCAATTACACTCACTGCATGGTAGCCAATCATGCATTCTGTTTCATTTCCTGCTAACTCCCATACAGGCAAATCACCACCTTCCTCGTATTGCCTTAGAAAAGTGCGAATAAATGCACTGGTTTTTTGTTGTTGTGTTATGGTGAAGAGAGGGTGATTTCCTCTGTAGGTATCCCAGAGAGAAAAAACGGTATATTGATTGTCATTTTCAACTTGATGGATTTTGTTGTCTCTTCCTCTATACCGACCATCAATATCAGAAAATAAGTTTGGGGAAGTGTAAGCGTGATAGAGTGCGGTGTAAAAATTTGTTACAAAGTCTTTGTTTGAGGAATTGATTGAAATTCCAGAAAGCTCTTTATCCCACGATAGCATTGTTTTGGTAAGAAGACTTGTGAATTTTGATATATAGTCTTTTGCATCTGGATTATTTTCGGACTCAAGATTTTTACGAGCACCTTCTTTATCTACAGCTGAAATCCCAACAAAAAGGTATAATTTTTTTATGTTTTTAGGGAAATAAACGGCATAGCGCCGACCCTTCAGTTTTTTTATTTTTTGATAAGGGCTACTCAACAACATTGAAAAATAGAAATGCTGTTCAGATGCCCAAGAAGAGGAAATTCGTGATCCTTCAATTAAATTCTTATTTTTAGAATCAACAAAAACTTCTGCTTTTAATAGTTTATCGCGGTGTTCTAGATCAAGAATTACTAGTTTAGGTTTGTTATTTTCGGGAAACGAATATTCATGGATGGCAGCTCTCTTTCCAGCGGCAAGCCTTACTTGAATATTCTCTTCATGGAGTAATACATTATAAATACCGGGTTTTGCACTTTCGTTCGCATGTTTAAATTTAGCACCGAAACCTTTCTTAGAAAGATAACCAGGAAGCTTTTGACCTTTTTTTGTTGTGGGTAACACCAATAAGTCGCAGTAATCAGGTACACCTGTACCACTTAAATGGGTATGAGAAAAGCCATAAATAATAGAATCCGAATAGTGATAACCTGAGCATCCGTCCCAGCCATCGTGACGCGTATCTGGGCTCAATTGAATCATACCAAAAGGAGCGGTTGCTCCCGGAAATGTATGTCCGTGACCACCGGTTCCTATAAATGGGTTGACCCATGTTGTAGGGTTTTTCTTATCAACTTTTGATTTAATGGTTCCCCATTTCTCTTCCACTTGATCGCTTGCTTGTTGAAGTTCAGGTACTTGAGCTGAAATCAATGTTAAATGAAAGAAAAAAAAGTAAAAAACTAACTTCTTCATAATTCAAATCTTCTTTTATTTAGCGAGCGATAGTTTTTCGTTTTCATTATATAAAACCCCCAAACTATGCTGCCTTTGTAGTACAACAGTGGCTTCTTTTTATTCTGTTTTATTAGTCTTCTTTTTTGTAGATTTTTTTGTAGGTTTTTATAAGTATACATATGAGATTTAAATACTACCCAAAAGAGATAAAACTTTCCCTCGAATAAAAATTTAAATGCCGCTAAACCATCAAGAGCCATTCTAACAAACAACAAAGGAAACAACCAACCTTGATGATTTTTAATTATCATAGAAAGGTTGTTTCTGAAATTTAAATACGTTTTAAACGGGGAAGAGTATGGCATCGTTCCTCCACCTAAATGGTAGACCGTACTTTCTGGACAAAACATCAAGGTGTACCCTAAAGTTTGTGCCCTGAGACACCAATCAATTTCTTCCATGTGAGCAAAGAAGTCCGGGTCGAAACCACCTATTTCAATAAACTCTTTTGCCTTCACCATCATTGCAGCACCTGAAGTCCAAGAAACCTCCATGGTTGTGTCGTATTGAGAATTATCCGTTTCCAGTTCATCGAAAATTCTTCCACGACAAAAAGGAAAATAGAACTTATCAATAAATCCACCAGCTGCTCCAGCATGTTCAAATTTCGATTTATTGGTATAAGATAAAATTTTCGGTTGAACAGCGACAATCGTTGGATTATCTTTGAATAGCGCATGCATTGGTTTCAACCAACCATTCGTAACTTCTACATCTGAATTGAGCAGCACAAAATAGGAGTGAGGCTCGGTTATTTGCGATAAACCTCTGTTATATCCATCTGCAAAACCGGCATTCGATTCATTTTGAATGATGCGAATTGTTGGAAATTTTTCTTTTAACAGAGCAATAGAGGCATCGGTGCTTGCATTGTCAATGACATATATAGTAGCATTTTGGCTGTTTGCTAAAACTGAAGGCAGGAAATTCCTCAAATGGACTTCACCATTGAAATTCAAAATAACAATTGCAATTTCGTTTTCAAACATCAATATTGCCTGAAGAAGTCTTGACTGTTGTTTCCTACGCTCGGAGAAAGGTATTTGTTTGGATTGTCAACATCCCCTTGGTTTGTATTCCTCGATGACAAAACTTGAGCCCATCCTGGTGTTTTTCTTTCTCCTAACATGTCGGAATGTAACAACCTGTATGCGTTGTTAACTAAATCGGGGTTGTAGAAAAGAAAGCGGCGGTTGCTGTATATTCCAATTTTATCATATGTCCAAATTTCGTAAGGGTATTCAGAAGCAGAAACTTCTTTAGCCACAACTGTGCTCGGAGCACCATATTTCAAATAAACACGACCGCGATCTGTTTCAAATCCATCTTGAAAATTTGTTCTGTACAAGCTTTCAACTAAATTCACTTGCAATTTATATTTAAGCCACTCATCGTAAGCTTTTCCACCTCTGTCAGCCGATACTTGCATCCAAAATGCTTGGATATGTTTTCGTGATTTTTCCTCATTCTTGAGTTTTAACGTACTGATTATGTTTTTCGTTTCTGCCGGTTTAGCAATAGGGATTAAACTTGCAAGATAAAACTGAACACTGTCTTTCGAAATTGATTTTTGAAAAGCAGGGTCTAAGTTTACTGTTTCAAGATTGAATTCTTCAAGTTGATCATTTGAACGTTCAAAAGCATAGCTTGAGGTACTAATACTTTTCATATTTCGATCTAATACACTTATCTCAAGTTGATAAGAACCAGATTTTAAGTTTGATATATCTACCGTTCTGAAGTATGGAATTACTTTATCGACTTTCATGATTTCAGCAAAGGTGTAAGAATCCATTTCTAAACCCGAAGCAGAGTTTATAATCTTTTGAACTATGGCAACATTCGTGTCGCTTAAAAGATGAGTATTGTAGACTTCAAGATAATAGGGGATTTTATTTAAATCGCTTGGGAAAAAGGTGCTAATTAAAGGCAAAATATACATTCCTGATTTTTCAAAAATACTGCCTTTATCTGAAGGATAAGCGAGTTCAGCAATTTCTAAATCAGAAATAGAGACGGATTTCGATAAGTCCTCGATTTGAAATTTTTGTGCTGCATGAATAGCCGATTTTTCGCGATTTAAATCAACAATATCTAGAATTAAGTCGTATTCTCCTGGAGGTAGTGAAAATCGTTTGACATCAAAAAAATCTTCTTGTATGCTGTCTTTAGAAAGAGGAGATTCTAAAACGTAAGCATCCTGTTTAACAATCGTTTCAGATCTTTTGATTTGGTACGATAATGCCAACTTGGCTTTATGACCTGTTGAATCAGTTTTGTATTTTGCTGTTGCTCCAACAAATTGCAAATAAAACTCCATGTAATTCCCTATTTCTGGGGAATAAAATTGCTTTGAATCTAAATAAGCTTTAATTTTTTTCTCTTGGCCAAAACTTGTAAAGCAAGAAGAAAAAACAAAAAAGAAAAGAAAAAATCTATTCATAGCTTAAAATTACAACATTTCTAAACGTCTTGTATCTCTAACCTTAACTTTTGACTCAGTTGACGATTGTAGGTTTCTAATAAATATTTGAAATAATTGTCGGTGCTTTTTGAAATACATTTAGTGTATTGTTTTACGCGGTGTTCAATATGATCTTGCAGCACGTGTTGAAGCGCTAAAGCTTGGTCTAAATTTTCGACATTTGAATGAATCGCATCAAAATGATTTTCAAGTGATTTGTCAATCGCTAGTTTTCCTTTTTGACCCATGTCTAGGCACTCATAATAACATTCTTTAATATTAAAAGCTTCCAATATGGTTGTATCCATTACTTTATCAAAACCTTTTGGAAATTCGAATTCTACTTCAAATTCCATGTCTTCTAATTCGGAAATCCGCGATTCCAAAAATCGATCTGGAAATCGGAAAGCATCGTACCAATTGATATAGTCTTGCCAATATCCAAATCTTCTGACATTATTACCAAGGTCAATGATTTTAAAATCTTTTTTATCCGGTAAGCGTCGAGATCCTCTACCTATCATCTGGTGATATAGTGTTAAGGACCGTGTTGCTCGGTTTATAATAATCGTCTTTACTGTTGGCTCATCGAAGCCTGTGGTCAAAATACCAACGGAAGTTAAAATTGCGTCCTTCGTTTTTTTAAACCATTCCAATACATCTTTTCTGTCTTTATCGCTAAACGTAGAATCAAGGTGTCGGATATTGTATTTTCTTTTCTTGAATACTTCCTCGACACGTCGAGAAGTTTCTATTCCGGCATTGAAAATCAAAGTTTTATCACCAATTGCTACCTCTTCATAGGCAAACATCAGTTTCTCCTGCATGAAATAGTTGCTATAAAGAATATCAGAACTACTAATGGTGAAATCACCGTTTGTTCCTATTTTAAGTCCATGCAAGTTGACATCATATGAGTAGGTCTCTGCATCTGCCAGATAGCCTTTTTCAATTAATCCTGAAATTGATTCGCCTACAAGAAGTTTATGGTAATGATCTTTCAATGGCAAGGCTTTGTTACTGCTTAAAGGTGTTGCAGTAACTCCCAAAATATTTCTTCCCTTGTAATATTGAAATATTTTTCGAAAACTATTGTAATGAGCCTCGTCAACAATTACGAGTCCAACGTCCTCCACGAAGTTTTGATTTTCGTTTAATCGATTGTTCAGAGTTTCCACCATTGCGATAAAACAATCAAAATCTCCTTGGTCGTTTAAATTTTTTACTTCGGAGCTAATGACTTTATTTGTAACACCAATAGCACTTAGCTGTTTTGAGGTTTGAACACTTAATTCAATTCTATGCGTTAGTATTAAAACCTTCTTGTTCCATTCAGCAATGTACTTTTTAGCGATATCTGAAAATATAACTGTTTTTCCTCCACCGGTTGGTAGCTGGTACAGCAGATTGAAATCATTACCATTTTGTTTGATTTCAGAAAGAATAGAATGAACAGTATCAGATTGAAACGGGTATAATTCTTTGGCCTTGTATAAGTCTATATCTATCATTCAAAAAAGCGAATTCGCAAAAATACGCTCTTTTTCTTGTTAATCGGCATTTGTTTCACTTTTATTTTTTCGTCCAATGTGACAGAATAATTCCTGCTGAAACGGCAGCATTCAAAGATTCAGAGTTTCCTATTTTGGGAATTGAAATGTGATAAGTTAATATTTCTTTTACTTTTGGACTTATACCTTTTCCTTCGTTTCCAATTACAATTCCAATTGCCTGATCTAAAATATCATTTGATTGAAACATAGACGGTGCTGACATTTCAGTACCCACAATCGGGCCTTTAGAATGCTCTAGAAAATCCAATAAGTCGACATAGGCCACATGAATTCTAAAAATTGAACCCATAGTGGATTGAATCACTTTGGGATTGTAGTGTTCAACTGTATCCTTGGAGCAAACAATGTGATTTATACCAAACCAATCACAGGTTCGAATAATCGTCCCTAAGTTTCCAGGATCTTGTATTCCATCTAAAACTATAAAGCGTTGCTTGTCAATGGGTAATTTTTCTGTTCTTTTTTTGAGTACTGTAAAATAGTCACTTGGAGTTTTTAATTCCGAAAGTTGATTCATTTGTTTCTCAGTACATTTAAGCACCTCAATTTTATCTGTTACGCTAATTTTAAAGTAATCATCGGTAGTAACAATAAACTCAATGTTTTCGGAAGCAAAAGTTAATGCTTCTTCCAGCATTTTTTTTCCTTCCACGAAATAACAATTATCGGAAGTTCTGAATTTCTTTTGTTTCAGACTTCTTAACCACTTTATTTGTTCTTGTGTAATTGTTTTCAATCCTTTGTTTATTTTTGTTCTTCCTTCATGAGAAATGCGAAAATAATATTAATCCTACATATTTTACTTATGATTGTTGCTTGCAATCAATCAAAGTATGTTCCCGAAAAGTTTTACCTTCTCAAAAAGAATAAAATAGAACTGGATAATCATCCAATTTTATTGGAGGATATTGAGTATGTTTTACGCCAACGCCCAAATCCAAAGTTTATAGGGATCCCCTTGAAATTGTATTTATTTAATTCCTTTGATTCAACTAAATTGGCAGATAAAAGGAAATTAAGAATTGAAGCTTTTACGGTGAAAATTGAAAAGAAGAAATTGAAATATAAACAGATTAATGAGAAAAGAAGAAATAGAGCGATTGCCAAAAATAAAACAACTTACAAGCCGAAGGTATTAAAAGACACCTTGTTTACTAGATTTTCATTTGGAGAACGAATTAAATACAAGTATGGTCAACCGCCTGTAATTATGGACACGCTGCTCGTTCGAAAAACACAAGAGCAGATGCGGCTGTTTCTTCGGAAAAAAGGATTTTATAACGCCTCGATTTCTGTGGATATAGAGAAAAACGAAAAAAAACGTTTTGCAATTCCTGTTTACACAATAAAAACGGGTTTGCCATATGTAATCGATTCGCTTAAATATGCGGGGAGTGGTTCGGTCAAAGGTGCTCATATTGCCTTTCTAAAAAAGCAGAAGGATTTAAACGGGGAAGAGTCATTGAAAGGTAAATATTTAGATGTTGAAATGTTGGACGAACATCGTTATTTGTTTTCAAGATATATGAAAGACAAAGGTTATCACAAGTTCTTTGCTACAAACACGTTATACGAGTTAGATACGAATGCTAATACGATGAAAGTTAATGTTACATTGATTTTCAATCTCGATGCAAAAGTAAGTGATCAGAAAAAAAGAGATAGTTTAAATCGTTTACCACTTAAGTCTGCTCAAGTTAGGAATGTTATTTTCCATTTATCAGATTCGATTATGGTCAGAGGTGATTTTGCGTCAGAGTTGAATGGTTTAAATATGAAAGATTCGTTAGCTCCACAGTTTTTGTCCACTACAAAGCAAATGTATTACAACAAGATTAAGGCTTCCAAATCTAGATTAAAAAGCTTTCCAGATTTAAAACCAGGTGATCCTGACCCCTACATGGAAGTCCTGTTGAAATATAATGGAGTTTCACCTTGGATTAAACCAGAATTACTTTCACTTCAGAATTACCTTGAGCATCGAAATGGATACAAAGAGAAATACTTAGAAAGATCTTACAGAAGTTTACAACAACTCGGTGTATTTGATAATATTAAACCAATTCTAATTGATGTTGGAGAAAATAAAAGTTTCAGCTTTGTTGATGTCCATTACTTTTTAGAACCATCAAAAAAACACTCTTTTGGTTTTGATCCAAGATTTACCACCAATACCAGTGGACTTCTAGGATTGTCAGCAGCTTTAAATTATTCGAATAACAATTTAGCAAAGGGGGCGCAGAAATTAACGTTCTCCTTCGGTGGAGGGTTTGAGTCACAAACGAAAGCGAATACAAACGAAAGAGATCAGTTATTTAATACGCTAGAAATCGGACCTTCTATAAAATATGATGCCCCTGGTTTATTACCTATTCCAATTACAAAATTATCAAAACGTCAACGCCCAAGAACGATTTTTTCAACCTCCTATAATTTAGAAAGTCGAGCCATTTTTGATCGTCAAGTATTTCAATTATCAGGTTTTTGGAAGTTCTATGTGGGAAAAACTCAAATCTTTCAAATAGGAATTCCTGGCGCATCTTCCATAAAATATGTTTTTTTTGATCCAAAAGGTGATTTTGAGAATTATTTGAACACAGTTGATGATCCCTTCTTTAGGAACACCTATAGCAAACAATTTATTTGGCAGGATTTTAAATTAAGTTGGGAGTACAATAACAAGGAAAGAGATTGGGAATTGACAAAACGTAAAAAGCCTTTATTCAATGCCAATATTTATTTTCAAACTACTATTGATGCTGCCGGAAATTTATTGAGAACTTTCAATAATCTTCAAACACTTAGCAGCGACGGTTCGTATCAATTTCTTAACGTTTCATATTCTCAATTCATTCGAATTGATAACCAGTATATTTTAAGTAAGAAATATAAGAAAAAAACTTCTTTGCATTTTAAAGCTAATGGAGGCGGTGGGATTCCTTACCTAAATTCAATTACTTCGATGCCTTATGACTATAGTTTTTTTGCAGGAGGATCCAATGACGTTAGAGGTTTTAGAGCGAGAACTTTAGGTCCAGGTGCTTATGCCTATCATTTAGATTCATTAAGATTACCGACACAAATTGGGGATATTCGATTTTTAGCTTCATTGGAATATAGATTTTCAATGGGCGGAATCTTTAAAGGCGCCTTGTTTGCAGATGCCGGTAATATTTGGACTTACAAAGAAGATACGAAAAGGCCGGGATCCCAATTTTTACTTTCGAATTTTTACAAAGAAATAGCCTTATCTGTAGGGGCGGGACTTCGATTCGATTTTGATTTCTTTGTTTTCCGATTAGATATTGGAGTACCTATTTATAATCCGTCTTTTGATGGAACAACAAAGTGGTATTTCAAAGATATGTACAGTAGGTCTTCCTATTACAAAGAAGGAATTGATAATTTTGGTCAAATAGCGATTGATAGATTTATGGCCTTAAATCCGGGTGCAACACCGCCAACACTCGATGAATCCTGGAAATACATTAAAGAATATAAATTGATGCCAAAGCCTTTTATTCCGATTTTGAATTTCGGAATTGGTTACCCATTTTAAATATTATGCCCCGTTTTTTTTTATTAATTGTATTGTTGCTAATCTTTTCTTCTTGCATGAAAGGCGAAAAGGTGGATTTAATTGTGCATAATGCCGTTATTCATACGATGGTTGACGGTGAAAAAGTCTATGAGGCCATGGCAATTAAAGATGGGAAAATTGTAGAAGTAGGTCCTGAACGTCAAATACTTAATAAATATCAAGCGGACGAAATCATTGATGCTGGTGGTCGGGATGTTTATCCTGGATTTACAGATGCACATGGGCACCTTTTTTCGTATGCTCAACAAAAATTATCGGTAAATCTTTTCGGAACAACCTCTATGGATGAAGTGCTGAATGCATGCGCTGATTATTCGCGAAAAACCAAAAGAAACTTTATAGTCGGTAGAGGCTGGGATCAATCTCTTTGGGGAACAAATGAACTGCCTACAAATAAAGAATTAAGCGCATTGTTTCCTGATATTCCTGTTTGTTTATATAGAGTAGATGGACACGCCTTAATTGCCAATGATTATTTATTAAAAAAAGCTGGAATTTCATCTAGTACATTCATGAATGGTGGAAAAGTACAACTTGAAAATGGTAAGCCTACAGGATTATTAATTGATAATGCAATGTCATTAGTTGAAGCGCACATCCCGGCCTTTACAGAGCAAGATGTTATTTCTGCAATTCTTTCCATTCAAAATGAATTGTTTTCCTATGGAATCACTAGTGTTCACGAGGCAGGAATCGAATTTGGTCAGATTAACGTGCTAAAGAACCTCATAGATAAGCATGGTTTTAAATTAAATACCTATGCGATGTTAATGGCATCAGAAGATAATATCAGTTTTGCTAAGAAGAATGGGATTTTTTCACATAAAAATCTTTCGATAAGAAGCTTTAAAGTTATGGCAGACGGCGCGTTGGGTTCTAGAGGAGCACTTCTAAAGAGACCATACGAAGACGACCATGGTCAAAATGGGTTACAAGTCAGTGACATGAAAACTATGCGAAAAGTCGCACTTTTAGCATTAGATCTTGATTATCAAATGAACACGCACTGCATTGGTGATTCAGCGAATGCCTTAGTATTGGAACTTTATCGAAAAGTTAATGAAGTTAAAAAAGACCATCGTTTTCGAATAGAACATGCTCAGATTATTGATCCAAGTGATTTTTCAAAATTTTCAACATATGGTGTTTTACCCTCGGTTCAACCGACGCATGCTGTTTCCGATCAAAGATGGGTTGAAAACAGAATCGGAAAGAAACGTATGAAAGGTGCTTATGCCTATTCGACATTGTTGAAAACATGTGGAATGCTAGCGCTTGGTACTGATTTTCCAGTTGAGTTAACAAACCCGTTTTTAACTATACATGCAGCTGTTCAACGTAAAAATGCAAAAAATGAACCTATTGAAGGGTTTCTAAAGGCTGAGGCTTTAACGTTATCTGAAACTTTAAAAGGCATGACGATATGGGCCGCTTATGCAGCTTTTCAAGAAAAAGAGCGAGGTACATTAGAAGTTGGCAAATGGGCTGATTTTGCAATATTTGAAAAACCAATCGTTTCAAAACCAATTTTTGAGGAGAATTTTTCGTGGATGACATTTATTTCTGGTGTAAAAGTTTACAGTGCCGATTAGTGTATTACTTCCTCAAACGATTAATTTTGCAGTATTAATTTTTGAGAAATATGTTTATTGAACAAATTTACACGGGGTGCCTAGCGCAAGGAGCTTATTACATTCATTCAAATGGTGAAGCCGTAATCATTGATCCGTTAAGAGAAACGCAGCCATATATCGAGAGAGCTTCACGTGATGGTGTAAAAATAAAATACATTTTGGAGACTCATTTTCATGCAGATTTTGTTTCAGGTCACATCGACCTTGCCAAAGAAACAGGAGCGAAAATTGTCTTTGGTCCTAATGCTTCACCTACTTATGCTTATCATTCTGCTAAAGATGGGGAAGAATTAAAAGTTGGCGAGTTGACAATTCGTGTGTTACATACACCGGGACATACCATGGAGTCTACTTGTTATTTATTGTTAGATAAAAACCTGAAGGAAATAGCCGTTTTTACGGGTGATACTCTTTTTATTGGAGATGTAGGTCGTCCTGATTTGGCGCAAAAAGCAGCTGAAATGACACAAGAGGAGCTAGCTAGGTTGTTATATGAGTCATTACGGAATAAAATAATGACACTTCCAGATTCGGTGACAGTTTATCCTGCACATGGAGCAGGAAGTGCCTGTGGTAAAAATATGTCCAAAGAAACCGTTAGTACGATTGGAGAACAAAAATTATTGAACTATGCACTAAGGAATGACATGACGAAAGAGGAGTTTGTGAAAGAACTCACAGATGGGCTTTTGCCTCCTCCAGGTTATTTTGGAATGAATGTGCAGATGAATAAATCCGGTTACGATTCCATTCATGAGGTTATGACAAGAGGGGTGAAACCACTTTCTGTTGAGGCTTTTGATATGCTAGCAAATGAGTCGAAAGCTTTGATTTTGGATACACGAAGTGCTTCGGATTTTGCTCAGGGACATATACCAAATAGCATTTTTATTGGGTTAGATGGCCAATTTGCCCCTTGGGTAGGAGCATTGATCACCGATATTAAGCAAAAAATTATTCTAGTTACCGATATCGGAAGGGAAGAAGAAACAGTAAAACGATTAGCTCGCGTAGGTTATGATTACGTTTTAGGGTATTTAGAAGGTGGAATTAAAGCGTGGGAGCATTCTGGAAAAGAAATGGCAGTGGTGGTAAGAATTACAGCGGAAGAACTTGAAAATAACACCGATTACATAAAACAACCTATTATAGATGTAAGAAAACCTGGTGAATTTGAAGCCGAGCACTTGGAATTGGCTAGTTCACTACCTCTTGATTTTATTAATGAGAATTTCTCAAGTTATCCAAAGTCACAAGCATTTGTTCTACATTGTGCGGGAGGATATAGAAGTATGATTGCAGCGTCAATTTTAAAATCTAGAGGTTATCATGAACTTGTAGATGTAATAGGTGGATATGGAGCCTTATCAAAAACTTCATTATCAAAAACAAATTTCGTTTGTCCAACAACTAAAAAATAAGTAAAATGTCAGAAGACAAAAAAATCATTTTTTCCATGGTGGGAGTTTCAAAGACTACTCCTCAGGGAAAACAAATAATCAAGAACATTTACCTCTCTTTTTTCTACGGTGCAAAAATCGGAATCATCGGATTAAATGGTTCTGGTAAATCAACCGTCATGAAAATAATTGCTGGACTGGATCAAGCGTATCAAGGCGACGTTGTATTTTCTCCAGGATACACAGTTGGCTATTTGCCGCAAGAACCAGAATTGGATTTGAACAAAACAGTGAAGGAAATTGTCATGGAAGGCGCGAAAGAAACCGTAGATATTTTAAAGGAATACGAAGAAATTAATGCGGCTTTTATGGACGAAGAAGTTTTGAATGATCCGGATAAAATGGATAAACTCATAGCAAGACAAGGTGAAGTTCAAGATAAAATCGATGCATTAGATGCTTGGGAATTGGATAATAAATTAGAGCGAGCAATGGATGCGCTGAGATGTCCACCGGATGATCAATTGATTTCAACTCTTTCGGGTGGAGAAAAAAGAAGAGTAGCTTTGTGTCGATTGCTTTTGCAAAATCCAGATATTTTATTGTTAGATGAGCCTACCAACCACCTAGATGCAGAATCAATAGATTGGTTAGAGCAACACTTACAGCAGTATAATGGAACCGTGATTGCGGTAACCCACGACCGTTATTTCTTGGATAACGTGGCAGGTTGGATTCTAGAATTAGACAGAGGAGAGGGTATTCCTTGGAAAGGAAACTATTCTTCTTGGCTCGAACAAAAAGGAAAGCGTTTAGCTGAGGAAGAAAAAACGGAATCGAAAAGACAAAAAATGTTGGCCCGAGAATTAGAGTGGGTGCGCATGAATCCGAAAGCTCGACAAGCCAAAAGCAAAGCGCGTTTACAAAATTACGATAGGATGCTTGCGGAAGACGCTAAAGACAAAGAAGCTAAATTAGAGATTCCAATTCCTAATGGTCCGAGGCTTGGTCAGAATGTTATTGAAGCGGTACATGTCGCTAAAGCATTCGGTGATAAGTTACTATATGACGACTTGAATTTCAAATTACCTCCTGCAGGAATCGTTGGAGTAATTGGGCCAAATGGGGCAGGAAAAACTACTATTTTTAAAATGATAATGAATGAGTTAACCGCCGACAAGGGTGAATTTTTGGTGGGTGATACCGTTCAAATTGGATATGTTGATCAAACGCATAAAGACATTCATCCAGAAAAAACAGTTTTCGACGTGGTTTCGAATGGCTTAGAGTATGTAGAGATTGGAAATCAAAAAATTAACTCAAGAGCCTACCTAAGCAAATTCAATTTCATGGGGGCTGATCAAAATAAAAAGGTCGGCGTATTATCGGGTGGTGAACGTAATAGATTGCATTTAGCGATGACATTAAAAACAGAAGCAAATGTATTGCTTCTCGATGAGCCTACAAATGATATTGACGTGAATACATTGCGAGCCCTTGAAGAAGGTATAGAGAACTTTGCAGGCTGTGCTGTTGTTATCTCTCACGATAGATGGTTTTTAGATAGAATTTGCACGCATATTTTAGCATTTGAAGGAGATTCACAAGTTTATTGGTTTGAAGGATCGTATTCAGATTACGAAGAAAACAGAAGGAAACGAATGGGTGATGAAGGTCCAAAACGTATCAAGTATAGAAAATTGATGTAATGGAGCATTTTGATATTGCAATTGTTGGTGGGGGAATCGTTGGAGCGGCAACTTTTTATAAGTTTCAAAAAAAATATCCCGATTTACGGATCGCTTTGTTTGAAAAGGAATCTAAATTAGCTGGGCATCAAACAGGTCATAATTCGGGAGTAATTCATTCAGGGTTGTATTATAAACCCGGATCTTTAAAAGCAAAGAATTGTTTTGAAGGTCGTCATGAATTAGTCGCATTTGCCAAAGAACATGCTATTGCCCATGATGTTTGTGGAAAAGTAATCGTGGCAACAGAAGAATCTGAACTTGGTAGGATGGAGAATATCTACAAAAATGGCGTAGATAATGGAATAGAAGGTATTAAAAAATTAACACCGAGTGAAGTAAAAGAAATTGAGCCTTTTGTTGAATCTGTAGGAGGAATATTTGTTCCAGTAACGGGAATTATCGATTTTGTAGGCGCAACGAACAAAATGGTAGAATTAGCACTCCAGATAAACCCCAAAAGTTGTCTTTATTTAGCTCATGAGGTTGACCACGTTAATCATAAAGAATTATCAGAAATTGTAACGAATAAAGGAACTTATTCTGCTAAGTATTTGATCTATTGCGGTGGATTGCATGCAGATCGTTTAGCGAAAAAAGATGGGGTAAAATTGAAAGAGAAAGTTGTGCCTTTCAGAGGCGATTATTACGAATTGAGTGATGCGGCAAAGCACAAGGTTAAGAACTTAATTTATCCGGTTCCTGATCCAGCATTTCCTTTTTTAGGAGTACATTTTACGAGAATGACGGATGGAAGTGTTGAATGCGGACCAAATGCAGTTTTTTCCTTCAAAAGAGAAGGCTACAGCAAAACCGCTTTTTCATTGCGAGATACTTGGGATGCACTCACGTATCGCGGAACCTGGAAATTATTTTTTGGTAATGTTAAATATGGTATTGATGAATACAGAAGAGCCTTTTCGAAAAAGATGTTTCTGAAATCTTTACAAAAAATGATTCCTTCTTTGACTATGGAAGATATTGTTCCTGGTAGAGCAGGGGTTCGCGCTCAACTACTCTCTCAAAATGGCGATACACGTGATGATTTTAGAATTGAATTACATGGAAAATCCGTTCATGTTCTCAATGCACCTTCTCCTGCAGCAACTGCATCATTATCCATTGCAAATCATATAGTTAATACAGCTGAAGAGCATTTTAATTTTAAGAAAAATTAAAATTTATTTGGATTTTTAAATGAAAGCACATTAAATTTGCACCATCAAATAACATGACACAGCTAAAAAACATTATTAACGTGATTATTATCGTTCCAAGCGACCGGTGAGAAAGCGTTTTATGTAAAATAATTCAAAGCCTTTCTCGAAACAGAAAGGCTTTTTTTTTGAACTTAAAAAAAGAAAAGTATGTATTACAACGCTGATTCAAAAGTTTACCTAGATGGTGAATTCATTCCTGCAAAGGAGGCGCAAACAGATTTATATGCTCAGACCCTTCATTACGGAAGTGGGGTTTTTGAGGGAATTCGATCTTACGACACACCTGATGGTGTCCGAATTTTTAAAGCGAAAGAGCATTATGAACGTTTGAAATATTCAGCGAAATCAATGCACATGCCTTTTCCTTGGACAGTGGATGAGTTGACCAAAATATCGTATGAGTTACTGGAAATCAACAATTTGAAAGATGCCTACATTCGTCCCTTGGTTTATTTAGGGGCAAATATGTCTTTAACTCCAACAAATGAAGTTCATCTCGTAATGATGGCTTGGGAATGGGGGAAATATTTGGGCGACAACTTATTAAACGTAATGCTTTCCTCTTACCAGAGACCAAATCCTAAAAGTTGCCATGTGCAAGCAAAGGTTGTCGGACATTACACAAATAGCATTTTGGCAACTACTGAAGCAAAACAAAAAGGATTTGATGAAGCTTTGTTGACTGATATTAATGGTTTTGTAGCAGAAGGTCCAGGAGCAAATTTCTTCTTTGAAAAAGATGGAAAATTAGTTACTGCGCCACTCGGAAATATCTTGTCAGGAATAACCAGAGCAACTGTTTTTGAAATTGCCAAAGAATTGGAAATTGAAGTAGAAGAACGCCTATTCAAACCGGAGGAAATTTATACAGCTGATATAGCCTTCTTTTGCGGAACTGCAGCTGAAGTAATCGGAATAGGAAAGTTCAACGATCACGTATTTCCGATTAAATGGGAAGATTCAAACAGTCATCTCATCCAGCGAAAATACAAGCGCAGAGTAGCATTTAACGAATACAAAGAATTCTATTTATAATATGGAACTGAATAAATACAGTAAAACGTTAACCCAAGACGAAACGCAACCCGCCGCTCGTGCCATGTTGTACGGCGTTGGCTTGACTGATTCGGATATGAGCAAAGCCCAAGTGGGAATTGTAGCAAGTGGATACGAAGGAAATACCTGCAACATGCACTTGAACGACCTTGCTAAAACAGTTAAAATGGGCGTTCAGGCATCAGATTTAGTTGGTCTAACTTTTCATACGATTGGTGTTAGTGACGGGATGGCAAATGGAACGGACGGAATGCGGTATTCTCTGGTTTCAAGAGATATCATTGCTGATTCAATTGAAGCTGTTGGCGGTGCGCAATGGTATGATGGTATCATCGCTGTGATGGGGTGCGATAAAAATATGCCCGGTTCCGTTATCGCTATGGGGAGATTGAATCGACCATCAATTATGGTTTACGGAGGCACAATTCATTCTGGAAAATGGAAAGGTGAAGATTTGAATATCGTTTCTGCTTTTGAAGCATTGGGACAAAAAATCGCGAACAAAATTTCGGATGAAGACTACAAAGGAATTATTCAAAATGCTTGTCCAGGAGCGGGCGCCTGCGGTGGAATGTACACAGCAAACACGTTGGCATCAGCAATCGAAGCATTGGGTATGAGTTTACCTTATAGTTCTTCCAATCCGGCAACCAGTGAAGAGAAACAACAAGAATGTTTACGCGCCGGAAGTGCAATTCGTTTGTTATTAGAAAAAGATATAAAACCAAGTGATATCATGACGCGCAAAGCGTTTGAAAATGCAATGGTCATGGTGTCGGCACTCGGAGGTTCAACGAATGCTACCCTACACTTATTAGCGATGGCTCATTCAGTAGGCATCGATTTAAAACTTTCCGATTTTCAAGAAATAAGTGATCACATTCCTTTAATTGCTGACCTTAAACCTAGCGGAAAATATTTAATGGAAGATGTACATCGCATTGGAGGAACACCTGCTGTAATGAAATATTTATTTGAGAAAGGCCTTCTTCACGGCGATTGCTTAACTGTAACAGGAAAAACCTTGGGAGAGAATTTAGCCGAAGTACCATCCTTAATCGAAGGTCAAAAAGTAATTGTTCCGATTGAAACTCCATTAAAAGATTCCGGTCATATTCAGATTTTATATGGAAATCTCGCTGAACGAGGCTCAGTTGCGAAAATCACGGGAAAAGAAGGAGAATTCTTTCGTGGTCCTGCAGTTGTTTTTGATAACGAATTTGATACGATTAAAGGAATTTCAGAAGGTAAAGTCAAAGCAGGAGATATTGTGGTAATTCGGTACTGCGGACCTAAAGGTGGACCCGGTATGCCAGAAATGTTGAAACCAACTTCTGCAATCATTGGCGCTGGACTTGGATCTTCAGTGGCATTAATTACGGACGGTCGCTTTTCGGGTGGAACGCACGGATTTGTGGTTGGACATATTTCTCCTGAAGCCTTTGATGGTGGAACAATTGCTTTAGTAAAAGATGGAGATCTGATTACAATTGATGCCATCAATAATCACTTAATTCTTGAGGTTTCTGATGAAGAACTTTTAACCAGAAGAAATCAATGGTCTCAACCTGAACTGAAAGTAAAATCAGGTGTTTTGTATAAATATGCGAAGCAAGTTTCGTGTGCTTCATTAGGTTGTATTACAGATTTATAAGTAGCTATGACTAATTCAACTATTTCTGGTGCTGAAGCTGTAATCCGTTCTCTTTTAGTGGAGGATGTTTCCACCATTTTTGGATATCCCGGAGGTGCAATCATGCCAATTTATGATGCGCTGTATGACTTTAGAGAAGAGGTAAATCACATTCTCGTTCGTCATGAACAAGGTGCTATTCATGCTGCACAAGGATTTGCACGAGCATCAGGTAAAACAGGTGTTGTATTCGCAACTTCTGGTCCTGGAGCAACCAATTTAATAACCGGTTTAGCAGATGCTCTGATTGATTCTACGCCTGTTGTTTGTATTACTGGACAAGTTGCCTCGCATTTATTGGGAACAGACGCCTTTCAAGAAACAGATGTAATTGGTATTTCGATGCCGGTAACGAAATGGAATATACAGGTGACCAAAGCTGAAGATATACCATCAGCAATTGCCCGAGCTTTTTACATTGCTTCTACCGGAAGACCTGGTCCAGTATTGATTGATATCACGAAGGACGCGCAATTTGGAAAAATGGATTTCACCTACGAAAAGTGTAATTCTGTGAGAAGCTATGTTCCAAAACCTAAACTTGATGTTAGTGAATTGGAAAAAGCAGCGGAATTGATCAATCAGGCTGAAAAACCGTATTTATTAATTGGTCAAGGAATCTTATTAGCCGAAGCAGAAAATGAGTTACTACAATTCGTTGAAAAATCGGGAATTCCTGTAGCTTCAACTTTACTGGGACTTGGAGCTTTTCCGGCTGACCATCCAAACTATGTTGGTTACTTGGGCATGCACGGCAATTATGCACCGAATGTATTGACCAATGAATGTGATGTTTTGATTGCTATCGGAATGCGTTTCGACGATCGCGTAACTGGTGATGTTTCACGCTACGCCAAGCAGGCTAAAATAATTCACATCGATATAGACAAAGCTGAACTCAATAAAATTGTGAAGGCAGATGTTGCGGTAAATGCAGATGCCAAAGAAGCATTAATGGTATTAACCAATTTGGTTCAAAAAAAATCGCACGATGCGTGGTTACAACAATTTAGAAAATTAGAACAAGAGGAAAATGAGGAAGTAATTTCTAAAGCGATTCATCCGAAAAGTGAAGAATTAAAAATGTCTGAGGTGGTGAATTTAATTTCAGAAACTACTAAAGGTAATGCAATCGTGGTTACAGATGTTGGTCAGCATCAAATGATTACATCTCGTTATTTCAAGTATCAGTTACCGAAAACTAACATCACTTCCGGTGGCCTCGGAACAATGGGATTTGCACTGCCAGCAGCCATCGGAGCGAAACTAGGAGCACCAGAAAAAGAAGTTATTGCTATCATTGGCGATGGAGGATTTCAAATGACCATTCAAGAACTTGGAACGATACTTCAATGCGGAGCAGCAGTTAAAATTGTGATTTTAAATAATAATTTCTTGGGAATGGTCCGTCAATGGCAACAATTGTTTTTCGATAAACGCTACTCGTTTACAGATATCAAAAATCCAAATTTCCTAAAAATTGCAGAAGGATATGGTATTCAAGGTCACAAAGTAACAAAACGTGATGAGCTCTCAGAAGGATTAAAAACGTTACTTAATAACAAAGAAAGTTATCTATTGGAAGTCATTGTTGAACAAGAAGAGAATGTATTCCCAATGGTACCAACGGGAGCATCAGTTTCAGAAATCATTTTAAGCGAACGACATGGAGCAAACGTATAACATATCGCTATTTACAGAAAACAGCATCGGGATATTAAATCGCATTACGATCATCTTTACACGCAGGCATTTGAATATTGAAAGCATTACGGCTTCTGAATGTGAAATACCAGGAGTATATCGCTATACGATTGTTGTAAATACTTCGCTTGAGCAAGTCATTAAGGTTGTCAATCAGATTGAAAAACAAGTGGATGTTTTAAAAGCATTTTATCATGCAGATGCAGAGGTTGTTTACCAGGAATTGGCTTTGTACAAACTTCCAACAGATTTAACAAAAGGTGATGAAATTGAAAAAATACTGAGACAGCATCATGCACGAATTCTATCCTTAAGCACAGAATTTACAACAATTGAGAAGACCGGAAGACCTGAGGAAATCAACAATCTATTTTCGGATTTGAAACCATTTGGTGTATTAGAATTTGCAAAATCTGGAAGGGTTGCAATCTCAAAACCAATGAAAACATTAGAAGATTATTTAAAAGAATTGAGTTAAAAATTAAATGTAAAATCAAAAATGTAAAATGAAAATTTAGCTTGAATTAATTCTAAATTCTTCATTCGACATTCTAAATTAAATTAAAATGGCAACAATAAATTTTGGAGGAGTAGAAGAACGCGTAGTATTAAGAGAAGAATTTCCCTTGGAAAAAGCGCGTGAGTTATTAAAACACGATACAATAGCCGTTATTGGTTATGGGGTGCAAGGACCGGGACAAGC
>CAZLVX010000019.1:11664-24748 GCA_964562965.1 uncultured Lishizhenia sp. | reverse complement strand
AATACAGACGGATTAAACACTTCCCTATTGCACTACAATTATGGTGATCAATTTCGAGGAGAAATAACGTTGGATGAAAACAATAATGTATATATATCTAGTACCACTGCATCGTCGAATTTTCCAACCGTAAATGCCGCTCAAGCAAGTCTAAATGGTTCACAAGATGCTGTGGTGTTTAAACTCAATCCTAACTTGAGTACTCTTTCATGGTCAACTTATTTTGGAGGATCGGGAGATGAAACTGGCAATGCTGTTTCAGTGGGAACTTCAGGCTCTGTATATGTTGTGGGAGGAAGTACCTCATTTTCACTTCCAATAAATTCGGGGAACGATTTGTCATTTAATGGAGGCTTAAGTGACGGTTATGCTTTGCGTCTTAATACCAGCAGTGGCGCCTTTCAATCAGGTACATTTATGGGGTTGAACGAATATGACCAAACTTATTTTGTGGATATTGATCCCGCAGGAGGTGTATATGTTTACGGACAAACAGAATCTTCTTGGTCTATTAGTTCGGGTTGTTATGGTGTGCCTAATTCAGGTCAATTTGTTAGAAAATATACAGCAGATTTATCCACTGTTTCATGGACCACCATGATTGGATCTGCTTCAGGACATGTGGAAATTTCACCAACAGCATTCTTAATTTCAGACTGTTACGATATTTATTTAGCAGGTTGGGGCGGCATTTTGAATCAAAATGGTCAAGCAAGTTTTTCTACGAGTTCCGGATTTCCCATTACACCCGATGCCTATCAAACCGTCACTAATGGAAGTAATTTTTACCTTGCCGTTTTAGACCAAGACGCAAGTTTTTTGAAGTATGCAACTTTTATGGGCGGCACGACAAGCAGTTACAATCACGTAGATGGTGGAACAAGTCGTTTTGATAAATCTGGAAGAATTTATCATGCTGTGTGTGGAGCTTGCGGTGGAAACGATTACGGGTTTACAAGTACTCCAGGAAGTTGGTCGCCAACTAATAACAGTTCGAATTGTAATATGGCCACTTTTAAATTTGAATTGAGTACAATTCAAGCGGCAGCAGCTCAACCGGCACCCTTAATTTGTATACCTCAATCCGTTTACTTTCAAAACAATAGTACCAATGGAAACGCTTACTTATGGAATTTTGGTGACGGAAATACTTCTACAGAGTTTGAACCAATTTATCAATATAGCACTCCAGGAATTTACGATGTAACACTTGTTGTTTTAGATACAAATGGATGCTTTAGTGCTGATTCCGTTACAATTACCGTAAATATTGGAGCATTTGAAGGGGGTGTTGTACCTCCCGCCTCACCCATTTGTCCGGGAGATAACTTTCAATTTGAAGCTTATGGAGGAGCCAATTACAGTTGGTCACCCGCACAATTTCTTAATAATTCTTCAATTTATAACCCAGTTGCTACAATAACGCAAACTACTACTTTTAACGTGACTATTTCTGATAGCTGCGGTTCAGTTACCGTACCTGTCACGCTTGAGGTCTATGATAATTCAATTTCTATATCACCAGATACAAGTATCTGTATCGGTAATAATGTTCAATTGAACGTAAATTCAACGGGTACTATTTCATGGACTCCATCTACATATTTGAATAATGCAACATCTTTTTCTCCTGTTAGTACTCCTGAAGAATCTATTACATACACAGCCAATGTGATTAATCAATATGGTTGCCAAAATCAAGCGCAAGTGACCATTGATGTCTTTTTTAATCCACCAATTCCTGTTATGGCGGATACGGTAGGTATGTGCAGAGGAGGTTCTGTAGGCTTAGTTATTTCCGGTGGAGATACTTATCAATGGCAAAATAGTCCCTATTTGAATTCGACCCAAGGAAATCTTGTAATTGCAAATCCTCCAATTGATGATTGGTTTTTTGTTACCGTAACAAATGCCTGTGGTAGTGCGGAAGATTCTATTTTTGTTCAGGTTGTTGAAGCTCAAATTCAAGCTGGAAATGATACAATTATTTGTCCGAGAGAAACCGCAATATTGTGGGCCACTGGTGCTAGCTATTATGAATGGAATCCTTCAAACACTATTGTTGGTTCTTCGGGAAATGAAGTAGAAGTTCGTCCAACCCAAACAACTAATTATCAAGTGGTAGGTACAGATCAGAACGGTTGCAAAGATACTGCGTTTGTATTGGTGCAATTATATCCATACCCTTCCATTTTTGTAACACCAAATGTTCTTGCATTCTACGGTGATGAAATTCAACTTGAAGCTACCACAAATACTCCTGGTACATTTACTTGGTATCCGACTGAGTTTTTAAGTTGTAGTAATTGTCCAAATCCTATTACCAGTCCAAATCAAGACATTACCTATTTTGTTGATTTTGTTGATATTAACGGATGCAGCTCAACAACATGGGTAAATATTAATTACGATGCAGTTGTTTATGTTCCGAACACTTTTGTGCCCGATGAAAATGGAATAAACGATGTCTTTCAAATTTACGGTGGAAATATTAAAGAAATGGAATGTCTTATTTTTAATCGATGGGGAGAATTAATATGTACCTTAAGATCGACATCAGAGTTTTGGGATGGAACCTATAAAGGTTTACCCTGTCAGGATGGCACCTACACTTGGAAATTGACTTATAAAGATTTTTTAGATGATAAATATCAACTTACAGGTCACGTAAATTTATTACGCTAGTTCTTTTCACTACTTTTGAGTTATGCTAAAAATTGCGTCTTTTACATTCAATGCGTTTCAAGAAAATACCTACATCCTCTCCTCTGCCTCAAAATTTGCTGTAATAATTGACCCCGGTTGCTACACCAAAGAGGAAGAGTTTGAATTGGAATCATACATCGAACAACATTCTTTGACTCCTCTAGCGGTGCTAAATACGCATGCTCATATTGACCATATACTCGGAAATCAATTTTGCGTTTCACGTTTTAATTTACCTCTTTACTTGCACAAAGAAGACTTTAAATCCTTAACGATGGTGGAAAGTTACGCACATGTATATGGATTTGAAAACTATAAAGTTTCTCCATCACCAACACATGAGCTTTTCGACAGAATGACCTTAGTCTTTGAAGATATCGAATTAAACGTGCATCACACTCCAGGGCATTGTCCAGGGCACGTTGTGTTTTATAGTCATGAAAATAACTTTGTAATCAATGGAGACGTTTTATTTAAAGGTAGCTTTGGTAGGACAGATCTTCCCGGAGGTGATTTAGATACCCTCAAAAAAAGTATTTTCACTACATTATTTAATTTTCCTGATCATACTGATGTTTATTGTGGACACGGTCCTCAGACTACTATTGGAAGTGAAAAACTAACCAATTATATCCATCAATTTTAAGGTGAATATTGGCATCAATACACGCAATTTAATCTCCGGTAAAATGGAGGGTTTTGGTCGTTATACCTACGAATTAACAAAACGAATTGTATTAAATCATCCAGAACACACCTTTTATTTCTTTTTTGATAGAAAATTTGATCCACAATATGTTTTTGCCAAGAATGTAATTCCCATCGTTGTTGATCCACCTGCGAGACATCCCGTTTTGTGGTACATTTGGTTCGAATTAAGACTAGGGAAAGTCTTGAAAAAATATGCTATTGATGTATTTTGGTCACCAGATGGATTTATTAATCTACGTACTGAAGTTCCACAAATCGCAACGATTCACGACATTAATTTTCATGTATACCCAAAAGACTTGCCTACTAGCGTTTCATACTATTACAATAGGTTCTTTCCAAAATTTGCAAGGAAGGCTGACAAAATTATAACGGTCTCCAACTTTTCAAAATCGGAACTCATTAAATACTATGAGTTAGAGCCGACCAAAATTGAGGTAATTTACAACAGTGCGGATGAAATTTTTAAACCTATTTCTGAACAAGAAATAAAAAACACAAGATCATTAATAAGTGGAAATAAGCCCTATTTCCTTTTTGTTGGGTCATTGCATCCACGTAAAAACCTGCAACGCTTATTGAACGCTTTCTCTATTTTTGCAAAGGAAAATAACACGATAGATTTGGTTATAGTTGGTAGCCCGTTGTGGAAAAAACACCGAATTAAAATACCTGAGGATTGTCAAAATAGAATTCATTTTACAGGATATGTGGACCAAGAGCAACTTGCAAAAATTACTGGTTCTGCTTATGCATTAACCTATTTAACCTATTATGAAGGTTTCGGAATACCATTGGTTGAGGCCATGAAATGTGGTGTGCCTATAGTTGCCGCTAATGCCAGCTGTCTACCAGAAATTACGGGTGAAGCTGCATTGCTTTGCGACCCCTTCAGTGAAAAAGAAGCCGCAAACCAATTAATTTTTCTCTTGGATACTAACGTTTACCAAGAGTTCAGTGAAAAATCCATTTCAAAGGCTACCTCGTATTCATGGGACAAGGCAGCAATCCAAACATGGGAGGTAATAGCAAGTTTATACAATCGAAAGAAAAGTTAAATTTGTATTCCGGTTTCGTAGTTCAACGGATAGAATAGAAGTTTCCTAAACTTTAGATCCAGGTTCGATTCCTGGCGAGACCACTAGTTTAAAGATCCAATTGATAAACTTGACTTAACGAAGAATTGTCCCGTATGGTAATATCTAGGTCTTTAATTAATCCGTCTGAAATATCGTAAACCCAGCCATGAACGTGAACCTCTTGATTTCGTTCCCAAGCACCTTGTACGATGGATGTTTTAGCCAAATCTAGGACTTGTTCTACCACATTCAGTTCTACAAATCTATTAAACCTCAATTTTTCATCAGCGATTGCATTGAGCTCCTCTTGGTGAAAACGGTAAACATCTTTTATGTGACGAATCCAGTTATCAATTAATCCTACATGTTTGTTAGTCATCGCTGTTTGTACACCGCCACATCCATAATGACCGCAAACGATAATGTGTTTTACTTCGAGAACATTAACAGCATAGTCTAATACAGACAGCATATTCATATCGGAATGAACAACCATGTTTGCAATATTCCTGTGAACAAATACATCCCCAGGTTCTGCACCTATAATTTCATTTGCTGGCACACGACTATCTGCACAACCTATCCATAAGACAGGTGGCTTCTGACCTCGCGCTAATTTTTTAAAATATTCAGGGTCTTTATCTAGTTTTGACTGAACCCATTGCTTATTATTCGCTAAAAGCTGGTTATAAAATTTTTCCATTTTTTTAAAATTAGTAACAATTTATATATTAATGACCCTCAATTCAATTTGTTTAGCCTTAGCCTTATGCAACTTAAACTCATGAATGATTTCCAATACATCATGGTCAATATTCATGCAGCGTGATCCATCAATAACGACCTTCGAATTTTCTGGAATTGACTGTAACGTGTATTGAATTCCACCTTTATTCAAAAATGTAATTTCTTCAGAAAGTGTTATGATAATCTCGTCATTCAACTCTTTTTTGTCAAAATTATTTTTATAATTTCTTTTTAAGATGAAAAATACTGCCACTGCAAATCCAATGGCTATCCCTTTTAAAAGATCTGTTAATAGCACACCCATTATCGTGGAAACAAATGGAATAAATTGATCCCACCCTGAATGGTACATTTTTTTTATTACGTCAAAACTGGCAAGTTTGTATCCAATTAAGACTAGAACTGCAGCCAACACAGCAAGTGGAATTGTATTCAATAAATTAACCAAAAACATGACGGCAACGAGTAACAATACTCCATGAAAAACTGTCGCTATCTTCGATTTTCCACCTGCATTTATATTTGCAGAACTTCGCACAATAACTTGTGTAATTGGGAGCCCCCCAATCAATCCACTAACTAAATTGCCAATACCTTGCGCCACTAATTCTCTATTTGGTGGTGTCGTGTTTTTATCCGGATCTAATTTGTCGGTTGCTTCAACACTCAATAATGTTTCCAAACTTCCCACTATGGCGAGCGTAAAGGCAATTACGTAAACATCCGGATTTTGTAAGAACGAAAAATCTGGAAAAGCAAACTGTGAAATAAATTCTGAAGGTCCGCTAATAGATGGAATTTGAACTAAGTGTTTTTCATCGACAAAAAGATTCGCATCGCCTTTAAATAAAAACAGGTTAACCACTGCACCTAATATTACAAATATCAATGCACCAGGGAGCCATTTAAAGAATCCTTTTTTTGCTATATGTTTATCATATAGTAATATGCCAAAAAGCGAAAAAGCTCCAATAATCGTAGCACCTAAATGCAAAGCATTAATAGAATAAAATAATTCACTAAATGTGTTGTGTCCATCTTGTTGAGCAAATGCTTCATCGCCGAAAAAGTCTGCATCATATCCAACAAGGTGTGGTAACTCTTTTAGTATCAAAGTTATTCCAATGGCCGCCAACATTCCTTTTATTACAGCACTTGGAATATAGTTAGCAATTAGGCCAAACTTTAGCAAACCGGCGATAATTTGAATTAATCCACTGAGACAAACTGCCAGTAAAAAGGCTTCAAAACTTCCTAAACTTGAAATTGAAGCAAGGACAATTGTGATTAATCCTGCAGCGGGACCAGAAACACCTAGACGAGATCCACTTATTACGCCTACAATAATTCCTCCAACAATTCCTGCAATGAGACCAGAAAACAACGAAGGTAATCCATTAATTCCTTCAATATTGGTAGAAGCCAAGCCTATTCCCAAACATAAAGGCAATGCGACTAAAAAGACCACAAGGCCCGCTGACAGGTCGCGCTGCCAACTAGATTTTTTTTCCATAATCGATTTATTAGTTACTTGAATTAGTTTTCTAAATCGATTGCTCTGGAGGGCTGTATAGCTTTATACTAGCTTCGGTAGTGAAATTTATTTTATAAATATATCCTTGTTTTAATAAGGATTTTGTCAAATTAATTTTTAAATTTTCAACGAGTTCTTTTTCTTCTTCGTTTTCTTCCAATAGATCAAGTAAATCATCCGTTTCCTCAAAGCTATCAGCTAAATGGTGTGCGGATGAAATTGAGGTTTCATTGACTTCAATCACAATTATTTCATGTGAAAAAACAATGACATAGGACATTACTAATTGTGTTATAAATAACAATAACAATAAATAAGGCCGTATAATTTGTAATATTCTCAATTGATTACGTTTAATGCCTTTCCTACTTTTATAAATGCAGCTATAGCTTTATCCAAGTCTGCTTTTGAGTGGGCAGCTGATATTTGGGTACGAATTCTAGCTTGACCTTTAGCCACAACCGGATAGAAAAAACCAACGGCATAAACGCCTTCTTCTAGTAACATTTCAGCAAATTTTTGTGAAAGGGCAGCGTCGTAAAGCATAATAGGAACAATTGGGGAATCTCCCTGTTTGATATCAAATCCTGCAGCTTTAATGTGTTCTTTAAAATAGAGCGTATTTTCTTCCAATCTATCACGTAACTCAGTTGTTGAACTTAGCAATTCAAATACTTTTATCGAAGCACCAATGATTGAGGGCGCCAACGAATTAGAAAATAAATAGGGCCTTGAACGCTGGCGAAGTATTTCAATTATTTCTTTTTTGCCTGTTGTGTAGCCTCCCATAGCACCACCAAGAGCTTTTCCTAAGGTTCCGGTGATAATATCAACCCTATCCATCACTCCACAATACTCAGGAACACCTCTTCCTGTTTTTCCGATAAACCCTGCGGAATGACATTCGTCTGTCATTACTAATGCATCATATTTATCGGCAAGATCACAAATTTGATCCATTTTAGCAATATCACCATCCATGGAAAAAACACCATCCGTTACAATTATTCTGAACCGTTGATCTTGTGCTTTTTTCAATTGTTCCTCTAGATCATTCATGTCTGAATGCTTATAGCGATATCGTTGTGCTTTACATAATCGAATTCCATCAATAATAGAAGCATGATTTAATTCATCAGAAATTATAGCGTCTTGTTCCGTAAAAAGAGGTTCAAACACACCGCCGTTTGCATCAAATGCTGCTGCATATAAAATGGTATCCTCAGTTCCGTAAAATTCAGCTATTTTCTGTTCTAAAGTTTTATGAATATCCTGTGTTCCACAAATAAAACGTACTGATGACATACCAAAGCCATGTGTGTCTAGCGCTCCTTTTGCTGCACTAATAACTTCCGGATGTGAGGAAAGACCAAGGTAATTATTAGCACACATAATGACTACATCCCTACCAGTATTAACTTTAACATTTGCACCCTGTGGAGTTGTTATGATACGTTCTCTTTTAAGAAGTCCATTTAGCTCAATTTGTTTCAACTCTTCAGAAAGGAATGATTTAATGTTGCCGTACATATTATTTCTTTTTTCGTTCTTGAATTCTTTTGCTTACTAAGGTATAAAGTAATTTGCAATCTTTTTCTTCTAATTTTCGTCCGAATTTTACAATTTTACCAAAATAGCTGAATGTAAACCGTTCTCCTCCATTAATCCAAGGTGAAGATTCCCAGACTCTTTGGATAGAACTTTCTTCAGGAACCTCAAATTGTAAGTCTTGAATGTTGCCGAATAAATACAGCGTGGATTTTCCAAATTTACGAATTGAGCGCTTATAGTGCATTCCTACTTCGTCGATCTTTATTAATTCCTTTCCAAACATTAACCATAAATAAGATCTTGTAACCCGAACGGCGTAATAAACCCAGAAGACAGCGAATACCCAAATAATTACTTGCTCTTTTTCCGTAAAGGTATGATCCATAGCATAAACAAGGGTTGCTATTCCGATAACGTACCACATTGCTAGCCAAGCGCCCATTAGAGCATTAATAGCGGCATTACGCTGGGGCTCTATTACAATAGTTGTACGTTCTTTTGTTTCGTTAAAACTTATACGATTTCCTATCCACTTCACTATGCGAAATTAAACAAAAAAGCCCCGTTATAAACGAGGCTTTTTAATATTCTAATGAGAATTTAGTAATTCCATACGTTGATTTCCCATTCTCTAATCTGTTCTTTAATGCGTTCTGCTTCATACAAAGCATCAACACCAAATTTGTAGTCTTCAATTTCACGATCAAATTTGTCAGAAACTCTGTAAATCTGTGCGCTGAATCTCCTTTTCCAGAACATATCGTCAAATGACATCCACTGAGAGTCGTTTTGGTCATTATAAATGTAATAATTAACCATAACATTTCTCAATTCCGGAAAGTAAAGCCAGAATAACTCTCTTTCAACTACGTTTCCATTGTAAGAAGACAATATTCCAGTAGCATCTATCGCCGATCTTTCACCATTAACATAGAAAAACACTTGTTTTATAGATCCGTCAGACGAATCCGTCTCCGCATGAACCACTGGTGCTATTGCTATTATTCGTCTATCCAACATAGATCTTTCCTTGTCAAAAAACCAATCTTCTTTAATATTGTAGGCCACAATACATTCACTAGACAAGAACTTAACTATTCGTTTATTAAGAATTTTCTCACCTGGCTTAACCATGTCCCAAAGTTCTTTAATTTTATCCTTATCCAAATCTATGTCAGCATATTCATCAGATGGATCTTTCTTAAGAGAATCTAACCACTGCTGATAAGGCAAATTAGTTTTTGTCAAGAAAAGAGGTGTAGTATATTGACCGTTATATTCATAAAAAGAAGGTGGCGCACTAGCCGCAATCTTCTTGTCATGGATTGTATTTCGATAGGAAGGAACAGTGAAATAATCACTTTTTGAATTTTTTACAATTGGATATTTAAATTTATAACCATCAGAAACTAATGGAAATAATTCATCATATGGTCTGTAGACTGTTAAGTCACCTAGCATTATATGACGAACAATTATTGTCCACAACGACCATCTTTCTGCATGTTTATTCCATTTAGGATTATCAATGTCGCCAATATTCTTAGGCGCTTCATATTCATCTTCGAATTTGTCATTTGGAAAGAAAATTTCATGATTCAATTTTTCTCTTTTGTCAATTCGTGAAAAAACACGTTTTGTCCAAACTTGATCTGCAGATCGAACAAACTCATATTCCACCGCACTTCTCACCGGAACTTCATCTTTGATTGAAACGCCATCAACTACACCATTAGGCAGGATATTGTAAGGTCCTCTTGAAGGATCACCTTGTGCTTCAACTTGTCCAAAAGAAACAAGAGCGATTGAAATGGATAAAATATAAGTTCTCATGTCTATTAAATTAAGGTTTAACAGTTAAACCAGCTTTAAGTGTTCTTTTCGTTCCTCCCGATCTTTGATAATCGATTAATACGACTACATCTCTACCAGGTTTCGCTTTTGCTAACAAATTAGCAGGTAAAACATCTCCACTAAAACTAAAAATATCATTACCGACAGTAACTGAACCACCAAGAACATTGAAGGAAATATCACCAAACAAAGACTCAGGTCCAAGACTCACTCTCAATCTCGTATTACTTGTTTTCGAAATTGAAGAAATCGTACATTTTCCATCAGGGAACTTTTTTGTTTTATAAGTAAACGTTCCAAAACTTACAGACTTACCGGCAGCATCTTTACCAGATAAACTGAAGGTAACGGTTTTATTCGGTACACCAACTTTAACATTAAAACCTTTTTGCCCATTTTTAGTTGCCCGTGACATAGCTGCGCCTGATGCAGATAAACTTGGTTCTCCCACAATTCCAGAAGCAACTGGAACCATGAAATTATCCCACTCTGTAAAAAGCACATTTAAATCTGGTAAGGAAATAGATCCAGCCTTTTGACCTACTTGAATTTTTGTTTCATAAGGCATCCATTTTACATCTCCACTTTTATCAGCAACACCTACTTGCCCAGTCAATTTCATTTCTCCTTGTTGAGGCGCTCTTAATTTTATAGTAGCCATTCCGTCTTTAGCCTCAACGAAAGTCCCTTGGTCTGGTTTTACTTGAGGTTGTTTATCCGAGTCAAATGCACCCATAAAAACAGTCATTGTGAATTCATCTCCAGGATTGAATACCGCTGATGATGGAAAAGCCATACCGATCACCTTGTTAAAAGAAAACTGACCAGTTGTAACCTTACTTTTCAATAAATTAATTGCTTTTGCTCTTGCACTCAATACTTCTAACTGTAAAGAAGAGAGTGATGCCAATGCGCCAACCATTGGGGCGTGGTCGAATGTTCTCCCTAGCCAATGTACACCATCAATCTCGTGGTGTTTCGCAATTTCTTTTTTCGTTAATTCTTGATAAATACCAACAAGAGCCTCCACATCTTCCTTATTTACGACATTTCCGCTGCCAGTGATCATAGCGCGAACTTTCTTTTCAAGTTCCATGTTAGTCTCGAACTCATTGATATCTTTAACCTTAACAGAATATTTCTTCTCCCCTTCTTGATATGACCCAGCCAATTCCACTACTTTTTTTCTGAAATCGTTGTATAATTTCCAAATTACGATTCCTTTTTTACTTTCGTCTAGAACTTTTACATCAGCACCTACTAATTCGTGCATAGGAACATCAAATTGATCTTTAGCCTGAATTGCCATCAAATTCAATCGAGCTGGACGCAGAGGATCTTTGGCATCGTACATTTTCCAAACAATAGCTTTCTCATCATTTTCAGCTACCGTCGTAATATCCTCTCCAGCCTTTTGCATCAACATCAACTTTGTATCGTCAATTTCCTTGATAACCTTGGCAGCTTCCTTATCAATTAGATCTATTAGACTCAAATACCTCTTGATTTTTTCTGCTTTCTGCTGCATTTCTGGAGTTTTTTGAGCTAAAGCATCAGCCATAGAAGTTCTTAATTCATCTTTCGCAGCATTACCTCTTTCTAACTGTGTTAGCGCCGAACGTTGAATATTTTCTTCAATAGCTACAAATGCATCTAGAATTTGCTTTGATACATTTAAGGCCAAAAGTGCCGTTAGTACCAAGTACATCATCCCGATCATTTTCTGTCTTGGGGTTTCCTTACCACCTGCCATAATTTCTAATTTTTTAGATTAATTAATAATTTGAAATTAGTTACAGATTAACCTCTCATTGCTTTCAACATGTTACCATACACGTTGTTCAAGTCAGTAAGGTTTTGAGATAGCATAGCCATATTTTCTCTGTATGCCTGTGTATCTTTTGCAGTAGACGCAAGATCGGTCATAATATTTTTTATGCTTTCTTGAAGTGAACTCATATTTGATAAGCTATTTAAATACTCTTGAGATGAATTCAACTGTAGTTCATAAACATTGTTAAGTGCTGCCAAATTTTGACCCAATTTTTGCATTTCAGAACCAAAATTACCACCTCCGTCAGCTGTAATACCAGCAATAGCATTCGCAGATTGAGCATATTGCTCCGTTAATTTATTTAATCCGGCAGAAGCATTTTCAAGATTTTGAACATAAGCATCTGTAGCACCGGCAACGGTTGAAACTGCACCAAGGGAACGAGCATTATCAGCTAAATTTGACATACTATCTTTTAATTTAGCCAAAAGAGCATCATCAATTCCAGCTTTGTCCAATTTTTCAGCAATTTCTCCTGCAGCAGAAGCACCACCTTTTCCGCCTTTTTTCAAAATAGGTAATAATCTATTTTCTTCATCGTTTTCATGTACCCCTAATTCAGGAAAAACACGCGTCCAATCCAATTCATCGTGCATTGGCTCCAAGGCAATAAAAGCAAAGATCGCGGCTTCTGTTAACAACCCAACAATAAGCATGATATCACAACCTGGCCAGTGCATAATTTTAAATAATGCTCCTACAATTACTATTGATGCTCCAAAACCAGATAAGTACTTTGTAAATAATTTGTACTTTCTCGACGCAAAAAAACCACCTTTACCACTCATAACTTTAAAATTTAATAATTAGAATTTAGATTAATATATAGTTTAACTTGTTTACTTACTTTAATTGAATGTCTGACTGAATTTCCTCACCATTTTCTTGATCGATATCATCGCCACCGCGACCAAGGTGAGTCATAACATTTCTGAACCCTATATAAGATTTAGCAGAATCCTGGTATTCATAAGTTCTTGTACCATTTAATAAGTAGTAACCTATATCCTTCCAAGATCCTCCTCGTAGTACTTTCTTCTTCTTTGCTGGATGGTCACCATCTAACGC
>CAZLVX010000019.1:10229-11564 GCA_964562965.1 uncultured Lishizhenia sp. | reverse complement strand
TGCTGATCCTTCCCATTCAGATTCTGTTGGTAGCCTGAAATCGTTTACATATACTTCGTCGTTATTGTGTAACCACGTGTGATAGATTTGAGTTCTCCATACCGAAAATGCTTTCGCCTGAGACCAAGTAACTCCAACTACTGGATAATTATCGTATGCCGTATTCCAAAAATAATTTTGAGTCATCGGATCATGAAAAGAGTAAGTAAAATCTCTCACCCAACATAATGTATCCGGATAAACATTAATTCTTTCCTTTATTATAAATCTACTTCTGTCCGTGTGTCCACGCAACGCATTGTGCTGACCTTTTGAATTCGTGTATCCTAAATCTAAATCTTGTCCAGGATTTTTAAGAGAAGTCTTGTAAACATTAGATGAATCGTTAATCATGTATGAATTTCTATCAACTTGATTTGGATTACCAGAAGATAAATCTTTGTCACCGTCTTTATTATTCCACTGACTATTTTGATATATCGTAGTATCTAACCAAACTAAATTTCCACTTGCATCTAATGTAGATCTGTGTAAATCGTTTTGTTTATAATCTTTACCTAGAGGTTCCCTTTTAGAGCGTAAATAAAAATTATCTTGAGTTTGATTGTTAACATCAGTTCCTCCAACAACTTTTTCGTATGAGTAAGTTTCACGAGCATCAACAGATTTAGTCAAAATTTTACCGCGTCTTGCAGCTTCTTGATAATCAATCCAATAGTAATCATAAAACAACAATCGTGTATCAATCTCTCTACGATTGTTAAAACGTTCTTCTCTACTGTAATACATGTCAGACAAAAGCACAGAAGTAACTGGATCACTATACTCTATTGGCTCTTCCCAATTTAAAGTGAAATATTTACGGTTCTCAATTCTTCCGCCTTGGTTTACAGGAAAATCTTTCATCTTAGAAGCGTCGAAATCGAAATCACCTGCTTTTGTTTTCTTACCCAAGGTTTTCTTGTCAGCAGAATATTGCATAAAAATGGATCTCAATTCCAAATCCGAAATTGTTACATCTTGAATAGGCGCTGTCTTGTTTTTAATAGAAGCAAAGAAGTCTTTGTTCTTCGCTAATTCCTTTTTTGCATCTAATCCGTTCACAACCTGATTGGCCTTAATTTTCTTTGTGTTTCCTCCCAGTAAAGAAATAACGGTTTTATCAAATTCAGCATTATTGGTAGTATCGTTAAAAATTTGGAAAGGTGTGTTTCCACCCTGAACATCAGAACCCATATCAATTAACGTTCTGTAGGGCTCTCTAAAGAAATTATCTGGCACACTCACCCATCTTTCTGCATCTTCATCATAACTTCTGCGATAAAGCTTTTCTCT
>CAZLVX010000019.1:0-10129 GCA_964562965.1 uncultured Lishizhenia sp. | reverse complement strand
CCTTCCACAGTTGTACATTTGGAAGCGTAAATCAAAGGCAATAATAAAATTAAATAAATTACTTTTTTCATTTTATTGTTTTTGGTTTTCTCATTCACCAAATTAACTTGCTACAGGATCTAATTTTTGGTATAACGAGAGAACTTTACTTATGGTTACAAATTCATTAAAAAAAATCACAACCAACGCACGTGACGAGCACTTTGTGTTGGTGGTTCAGGTAAAAACATACAATATTTTAACATTATTTCGTGAGAGCCTCTCGAAATCGTACTTAATTTGTTCAACAAGGTGAAATCATAAGAATAACCAAAGGTAAAATTCGGAAATGGTGTATAACCTAACATCAATGCAAACGCATCTGAAGTTCTAACTGTCAAGCCTCCGTATACTTCTTTACCATCTCCAAGATCGTAAAGATAGCGCGCATTTATATCAGCTGAAAATTTAACTAAATCTGTTCTCATCAATATTTGCGCATCGATTGTACCACTCGCAACATCTTCAAACTTCTTACCCCCCATTAAATAATAGTGACGAGCGGTTTGATAATTTTGAACAACGTTTCCACTCGGGGTGGTAACGCTTTGTTTTAAAAGTGATTCAGAAAGGTGAGTAGATGAAAAGCCCGCGTAAAAATCTTTACCTTGGAAATAAGCACCAAAATTCAAATCTAAATTAGTAGCAGAAAAACCCGCAGGCAGATAGTTGTCAGGATTAGAAGTTGGTGGCACCCAAGTTGGAGACATACCATAATTCATGATGCCCACTCCTATTCCTAATCCCAAAGTTCCTGCATTCCCAAATGAAATAGGATATGAATAATTAAGTATTGCATTGTTTTGAGTAGCAAATCCGATGGCATCGTGATAAAATGAAATACCTATACCGCCAGGAAAATATTTGTCTAAATTGGCCTCTACGTTCAAAACCGCTGAATTAGGCGCGCCATTAACCTTGTCCCACTGATTTCTATACATGGATGTTCCACAAATACCATTGAGTAGGTCAATACCTGTTTTACCCGGATTCAATGACATTTTATCGTACATGAAGTGCGTCAGGAGCTTGTCCTGTTGCCCCCAAGACGATTGTATTGCACTGAATAACAATACAAATAATAGACTCTTTTTCAATAGCATATGGTTCATTTAACTATTCAACTCCAAAAATCCAAAAATCGTGGAAAGTCGGAATTTAGAGCGCTAAAATATGTATAATTATCGAAATAGAAAATAATTGTTAAAAATTATCTAGGAAAGTTTTTGATAAGTTTTCCACCAAAGGTCTGGCATTTCGTTTTTCATGGCATTCTCGTAATCCATCTTGTCACATGGGACTAGGTAGTGTCTTTCATACTTGGATCCCTCTTTTGGGGGGTATGGAACTTCCATCCACCAACGAGCTGATTTGTTACTCTTTAAAAAAATAATTTCATGCGTTCCAGTATTATCTAAAACGACCGTAAACTTGGTGTATTCACTTTTACTTCCGAGAGGAAAGTCTCCTAGCCTTGTCTGGACTCCATCAAAGAAATACCACAACATTTGACCAATCATTTCATCTCCGAGTCTGCTAAAATTTTGGTAATTAAAAATAGAAAAACAGGTTAATTTGTCTGAATTCCCTGCATATTTTGCAATTTGACAAATTTGTTCGGAATAAAAACCATTAGGCATTCCTAATAGGTCATTTGTTTCAGATGCTTTAATTGAATTAAAATCAATATTTACAATATCGGCGTTTCTGAGATGTGGTTCGGCAAGTCGAAAATCAGCATTGAATTCTCCAAGTCGACAAACATCAAAGTATAATTTTTCGAAGAGACCTAATTCTCGCTCGTTCGTGTAAGGAATTTGTAATCCAATATTTGCATGATTAAAAAGAAAACATGGTCGTCTAAAAAGTATTTTACCCAAAAAGCCTTGTTCTTCAATGTCCTTTTCTGGATCACCCAAATCAAGAGAGTAATCAATAGTACAAATATTCACGAGCTGTTCTAGCTTTTCAAATCCCAAATAAAGCGAATATGTCAAATCTTGAGAGCCGCCAATAATTACCGGAATAACTTTGTTCTTTACCAATTCAAAAACCACTTCTTTAAGTGCTAATTCGGAATCTTTAAACTCGTTTCCAGGTAAAATATCCCCTAAATCGTAAATTTTCTTATTCCAATTTCTTCCTTTATTTAGCGCATACAAGCAACTCCTGAAACGAGAACTATCAGCGTGGACATTCATCATTTTGCTTCCTCTGAATTCAGGAATATATAGAATTGCAATGGTATCTTTTTCTATTACTGGAAATGATGAATCGTATTTCTCGATTATTGAACCCAACTGAAAATCGTTCCAGTCTCCTGATTCTTTTATAGGTGTGAAGTAAATTGAAATATCTTTCATTGCTTTGTTTCAACCACGAAAATAAACATATGATTTCCCAGATTTAAAATAAGAGAAAAAAGTAATGAAAGTTTAAAAGTGGAAAACTAGTCGTTAGCAAGTATCCTTTCAATATTTGGTTTAAAATAATTGCTAGACTTCATGATTTTTCCATCTTCACGATAAATTGGCCTACCATTATCATCTAATTTACTCATATTTGAACGTTGAATCTCGCTGAATACTTCTTCAATTTTATTTTGAAGGCCGTGCTTTAATATTGTTCCACATAAAATGTACAATTGATCTCCTAATGCGTCTGCAACTTCAACTAGATCACCATTCTTAGCAGCTTCAAGGTATTCGTCATTTTCCTCTTGCATTAAACGATGTCTTAGTTCGATTTCTTTCACCGATAGTTCTGTTGTGGGTGAATAATTATTTTCTATCCCAAAAGAATCGTGAAATTTTTCTACCGCTTGTATTGTTTCTTTTATTGTCATTTAATTATCGTTACTGTTCCACTTTTTGCCTCGTTGACTCCATCACCAAATTCAATTATGAAATAAAAAGAACCCACTGGCATAAACTCGTTATTATATTTACCATCCCAAGGGTTAAACTCATATTTACCAGGTTGTGATTGATATATAATATTACCCCAGCGGTTATAGATGGTTACCAAATTGTTTGGGAAGTTGGTGTCAATATCATTTAAATCCCATGTGTCATTCACATTATCTCCATCAGGTGTGAAAGCTGTTGGAATTATTATTTCACAATTTTCAAATGTTATCGTTACTTCATTTGGAGGGCTCACACAATTATTTTGTGCTTGAACGACGTAATATGTAGTTGTACCCAGAATATTATCAGGCAAATAATAATTTCCCGATTCAATTGCACTTTGCAATGAAGACTCATCATACCAAGTAAGCGTGGCATTCAATTCTCCATTAGCGAAAAGTGTATCGGGTGTAAAATTTAAACAATATGTGGAATCGTTACTTACTTGAGGTGCATTCGGTATTGGATTAATTATAATCGATGCCGAACCAAAATTTGAATTTACTTGGCAATTTAAATCGGAAATCTCAGTTAAATTATATTGTCCAGCAGTATTCCCTAATGAAACTGTAGTTTGATTTGATGAAATATTGAATCCGACTCCGTCAAGTGTATAACTTAAATTAAACGGCGAAGATCCTGACATATTAACTTCTACCGGTTGAATTACATCTCCTTCACAAAAAACTCCGCCACCTGTTATTGATGCTTGAGGTAATGCCAAGACTTGAACATTCATTAGTATTAAACTATCACATCCATTAATAGCGAAAAAAGTTACCGTTTGTGTACCAGCAGCATTAAAGGTTAATCCATTCCAAATAATCGGTAATTCGCTTTGACAAACTATAGAATCCAAAGATGTTGAGAATACCGGAAGAACTGATAAATTTAATGTCACTATGCTATCACAACCATATATTGAATTCAATGTTACCGATTGTGAAGTTGTAGCCGATAAACTTAATCCATTCCACAAATAAGGAGTTTCATTTGAACAAATAGTTAAATTCTCAACTTCATTATACGTTGGATTTACACTCAAAAATAATGTTGCCAACGAATCGCATCCTCCTACACTTTGAAGAGTTGCTGTTTGATTTCCTGCACTTGAAAAAGCCAAGCCATTCCAAGTATAAGGTAATTCCGTTGCACATATAGAAAGAGAGTTAGAGCTTGACAAAGTACTAGCAACTTGAAGTGTTAATGTTGCCAATGAATCACAACCATTTTGGTCCTGAAGTGTTGCGGTTTGAGATCCAGAACCATTAAACGTTAGACCATTCCAAGTATACGGAATTTGTGATGGACAAATTGTTGAACTTATCGCGCTTGATTGAGGAGAGAATATTGATAAATTTAGCGTAGCAATTGAATCACAACCACTTAGTGCTGTCAAATTAACCGATTGACTTCCTGCAGAATTGAAAGTCAGTCCGTTCCAAACATAGGGTAAATCGCTGTTGCAAACAGATATATTGGTTGTACTTGTGATTGTTGAACTCACATTTAAAGTCATGTTCACAACAGAATCGCATGAATTAATTGTAGTTAAAGTTGCTGATTGGGTTCCCGGTCCATTGAAAGTAATTCCATTCCAAACATACGGAATTTGACTGGGACAAACTGTTTGCGATGCATTAACTGAGTAAATTGAATTTACTTCCACAATCATTGTTGCATTGTTTGCGCACTGCCCAGCTGTTGGTGTGAATGTGTAAGTAGTTGTAGAGGTGTTATTTAAAGCTGGCGACCAAGCACCAGAAATTCCATTGGATGAAGTTGAAGGCAAAGAGAATGTTGCTCCCGAACAAATGGGTGTCACTTGATTAAATGTTGGAGTTGTTGGTGAATTGACCGTAACTGTCATTGTTGCTGAAGTTGCGCATTGCCCTACTGTTGGTGTAAATGTGTAAGTTGTAGTTGCTGTGTTATTAATTGCAGGCGACCATGTTCCATTAACTCCATTCAATGAAGTTGTTGGCAATGAGATAGTACCACCTGAGCAGATTGGAGAAATTTGGGTAAAGGTTGGAGAAACAATTGGATTTATTGTTAAAGTTAAATTGGTCGAATTGGCACACTGACCGGAGTTTGGTGTAAACATATAGGTGGTAGTGGCTAAATTGTTAATCGCAGGTGACCATGTTCCCGTAATACCGTTGGTCGAAGAACCTGGTAAAGTGAAGGATTCACCTGAACAATAAGGGCCTTGTGCATCAAAAGTAGGTAAAACTGATGTCACTATTGAAATCAATACTTGGTCATTTTGGGAAGGACACGGACCGTTTGTTGTCAAGGTGAGTGTGATCGATCCTGATGTAATTGAAGGTGTATACGTGGAAGTCAAACTCGACGCATTACTAAACGTTCCAGTCGAAGCAGTCCAAGTTGCACTCGTTGCCGAACCACCAATAATTCCGTTTAGGTTAACAGTTCCTCCAACACAGATTGTAGCATTATTTCCTGCATCAACCGTTGGCGTTTCGTTTACCGTAACTGTCATTGTTGCTATTGTTGCACATTGCCCTGCTGTTGGAGTAAATGTGTAAGCTGTTGTTGCTGAGTTGTTAATTGAAGGTGACCATGTTCCGCTAACTCCATTCAATGAACTTGTGGGTAAGCTTATCGTTCCTCCTGAACATATTGGAGAAATTTGGGTAAAGTTTGGTGAGATAATCGGATTAATGGTTATTGTTAAATTGGTTGAATTTGCACACTGACCGGGATTAGGCGTAAAAATATATGTAGTTGTTGCCAAATTATTTATTGCCGGCGACCATGACCCGAAAATACCATTTGTAGATTGACTTGGTAAGCTATAAACATCTCCTGAACAATATGGGCCTTGAGAAATAAAAGTAGGTGATATTGGAGAAATAATTGAAATTGTTATTTGATCTGATACTGCTGGACACGGGCCGTTTGTTGTTAATGTCAGGGTAATTGACCCTGAAGTTATTGATGGAGTGTAAGTTGAGGTCAAACTTGATACATCACTAAAAGTTCCTGAAGCTGCACTCCAAGTCGCACTTGCTGCAGATCCACCAATTACTCCGCTTAAATTTACTGTATTTCCAACACAAACAGAAGTGTTGTTTCCTGCATTAACTGTTGGCGTTTCATTAACTGTAACCGTCATCGTGGCTGTTGTTGCGCATTGCCCTGATGATGGTGTAAATGTGTAAGTTGATGTTGCCGTGTTGTTGATTGCCGGCGACCATGTTCCATTGATTCCGTTCAATGAACTTGTGGGTAAGCTAATCGTTCCACCTGAGCAGATCGGAGAAATTTGTGTAAAGGTTGGTGTTGTTGGTGCATTGATATTAATAATTACTTGATCTGAAATTGACGGACAGGGGCCTGATGCGGTTAAGGTTAAGGTTACACTGCCAGAAGTAATCGAAGGAGTGTAAACCGGATTGGTACTGGTCGTGTTCGAAAAGCTACCAGAAGGTGCAGACCATAAAATCGAATTTGCAGAGCCTCCGAAAGCACCAGATAAATTCACGATAGAACCTGCACAAATAGTTTGATCTGTGCCCGAGTTAACAGTAGGAGCTGCGTTGACCAATAATACCAATTGATCTTGAATAGAGGGACAGGGTCCGGTTGCGGTTAAGATAATGGTTACGACTCCGGAAGTAATCGTTGGTGTGTAAGTCGTTGTTAATGAATTTGAACTTGAAAAAGAACCTGAGGGTGATGACCATGAGGCGCCAGTTGCAGATCCGCCTATAACTCCATTTAATGAAATTGCCCCTGCTCCACCACATGTTGTTTGATTGGGTCCAGCTTCAACTGTGGGGGCTGCATAAACGGTTAACGTTTCATTATCGCTTAAATTCGGACAATTGTTATTTAAATTAACCGTAAGGGTATATGTTCCAGAGGTATTTACAGAAATTGACTGATTAGTGCTAGATGTACTCCAAGTATTCCCTGTTGTGTAATTAGAAGTCAAGGTCGACGAATTTCCTGGGCAGATATTTAGTGGGCCTCCAGAAATTAAAGGCTGTGGTTTTATTTGAAAAAGGGCTTTGTAGTTGTTACCATTATTACTAACATAAACCGTATCGTTACATGCTGTTGTACTTGTAAAACTACCAGGAACAGCGTAATAAACCTCAAGTACATAATCTCCGGGAGGATATGTGGTTAAGTCAATATTATAATTTTCTTTTGCCCATTTTTGATCCGTTGCATTAAAACATGGTCCACCAGTTGGGAAGCTATTTGGCCCAACATTGCATGATTCCTTAAAAGGTAAGTCCAACACAGTAAATACTGGATTAGCAGGTTGGTTTCCAACGGTATAAACAGTGTAATATAATTTGGCGCCGCATACGTTAGCACCAGGGTTTTTAAAAGTTTTCACTTCTCCACCTCGCAGAATAAGTGTTGAAGTATTTTGAAAATATGGTCCATAATTATAACCATCAAACAACACCCCACTAGGATTTATTTGATCAGGCAAACTTCCCCATGTTGTATTGTAGAATTGATTATTGACGCAATTTTCAATCATGGTTGCTGTTGCGAAGGTTCCAAAACTTGAACAATTGTTTCCAACAAAAACAGGAATGGTATCTGAACAATTAATACTTGACGTTACAACACAATAATAATTTCCTGCACATAAGTTTGTGGCAGTTGAATTCGTTTGGCCAAGTGGAACGTTAAAATTATCAAACCAATCATATGTGTAAGGGCCAATTGAACCCGAAGCTGATATGCTTGCCGAACCATCACAGGTGCAACTTTGGGAAACCGTTCCGGTTACTGTTAATGATAAGGGTTGAATAGGTAGACAATTATTATTGAATTGTGCAATGTAGGCTGAGTTTAAGGTATTATTTGGAGCGCCTGGTGTTTGGTCGTTTGATCCACAATTTCCTGCATCTAATGTAGTTTCGTTGTCCGCACAGCCTTCAGACCAATTACCCTGAACAGTCGAAACGCCATCACTGAAAGACCAAACATTGTCTGCCCCATTTCCGATAAAATAAACCTGTGTGTTTAAATTTACATCGCCATAGCACAATGATGAGACTTCGCATCCTGCGAGATTAACTAATCGTGCACAATCTCCTGTATTCGCCATTCCGATTCTTGTCCAGTTTCCACCAGCAACCCAACCTGTTGCTGGATAGGAACAGGCTATTGCCCCTGGAGTTGTGGCGTTATTGTCAAAAAGCTGAGCATTATTGATTGGAATGATTAATCTACAATTGTTGTCAGTCATTGAAATATCATCTGGCGGTATACTACCATTTCGCTCAACGTCATTGTAAACAGTTATTATTGTACCTACAGGAATACATTGCCAAAAAGGATTGTAAGAAAATCGATTACATCCAGCGGCAACCCCTCCTGTTCCATGGTATCCGCTATTATCATCAATTATCCATCCCCGGATATCAACGCAAGGTGGTGTTGAATTTCCACAATTATAAAAAGCATTGTCGTCTACAACAATAAATTCAATATATTCCTGTGCTCCAGACGGACCATTTGAGAATTCATTAATAATAAGTGTTTGAGAATATCCTGTGGATATAAGAAGTAAGTAAAAAATATATAAAATGTTAAATTTCATTAAGACGAAGAGTTGCTATGTATTAACAATTAATTCCTTCGACTAAAATTACCTATTTTTAATTTAAAATGTAAAAAGAAAATGATTTTAACGAATTAAATTCATTCAACTAATAGTTTTTGCTATGACATGTGTAACATTAAAATAGGCTAAACGTCCAAAAGAAGTGAAGATTGAAGAATACAATCAATGTGTTGATGAATATGCCGATGCGCTTTATGGTTTTGCATTAAAGAGTGTGAAAAACGAAGACACGGCGAAAGACCTTGTTCAAGATGCCTTTGAACGACTTTGGTTAAAATTAGCAGATGTTCAATCGGGAAAAGGAAAATCATATTTATTTATGATTGTTCATCATTCCGCCATAGATTTTCATCGAAAAGAAAAATTACGAAATGATCACATTAAACAGCAACAAGAACCTATCTTATATATCCCTAATTCAGACATCAAAGAGCATGTAAATTATGCAGTTACACTATTAAGTGAAATTCAGCGGCATTTGATTATGCTGCGCGATTACGAAGGATACTCCTATCAGGAGATAGGTGAAATCACAAAATTAAGCGAACACCAAGTCAAAGTTTATATTTTTAGAGCAAGGAAGCAACTAAAAAATTATTTTGTCTCTATCGACAATCTTATCTAATGATCAACGATTCCAACATATCAAATTATTTAAGGCGTTTTGAGCAAGGCCTCCTAACTGATGAGGAACTAGATCAATTCACATTGTTTCTTGAGTCTAAATCAAATATTGACGAGAGTGCCCAAGATCCAATAACGGAGCTAAGTGTTGATTTTAAAGAGCGACTCAAAAAATCAAATACACTCAAACCAACAATTTTTAATGACATAGACGGAGAAGATGATGATCTATTAATGATTGCAAGTGTTGAGGGAATTACTAGTGAAAAGGAGGAAGAATTTCTGAGGCTCAAAGTTACTACCGACGACCATTTTGCCACATCTTTAAAGTATTACCAAATCACTAAGCTTAAAAAGGAAGTTGTCGCATTTCCAAATAAATCTAGATTAAAACAAAAGGAAAAACAGTCTTATGCTCGATTTATGTATTACGCAGCTGCGGCAATCCTAACAGGCTTTTTGCTTTATTACAATCAAAATGACAAAAAGCTTGAATTATCCTCGTCATCTGAACCTCAACTGGCAAAAACAAAAGAAATTCAAACGAATAGAACGACACTAAAATCAAATTTAAGCAACAACACGACGAACACAGTTTTCAAAAAAACAATTTACAGGGCTGCTCCAAGGAAAGTTGATACAACTTTTTACATGAAAGAAGAAATTGAAACTATAGCCAATTTGACAAAGGATTCAACTGGTTCGGAAATTACACAATATGAAAAACCAACGTTTATTCAAGAGTCACATCCCAATATTAACAGCTTTCAAAAAGAAAAAGTCGAACGCGCCGAAACAATTTCATGGCAGCAATTTTTACGTGGTAAATTCGAAAAATTAGTATTTGGGAAAATGGGAAGTTCATACGAAGATCGACTCGCCTTTATTTCTTCAAAATTTCAATCTAGAATAGGTATTCCTTTTCAAATAAAAT
>CAZLVX010000018.1:17447-24986 GCA_964562965.1 uncultured Lishizhenia sp. | reverse complement strand
TGGCAACAGAGTTCGTTAAAAGCTTTTCAACGCAAGGCTTAGCGCTCACCATGACCAATTGGAACAATAAATGAGTTTGGCGTAATCAAAAAAAAGAGGCCATCTCTTTTGAGACAGCCTCTTAAATTTTTAGAACAAATAATTCTTACATTTCCTCTGCAGGCATTTCATCTTCCGCTGCTGGATTTTCAATTGGCTCCTCATCAACAGCAGGAGTTTCCGGGATTTTCACATCTTTTAATGCGTCTTTCATTACTTGAGTCGCGCATTCTTCTGCAATTTTCGTCCCTGCTTCATTGTTCATTCCTTTATCTGCTTCCTCATATGTTTCAAATTCATCTTCTACTTTTTCCATCATGCAATCACAAAGCTTATTGGTATTCTCACCCATAATTTTGCCTAACTCGTCCTTACACTTTGTTTGAAACTTCTCTTTATCTTCATCTGACCAAGCTCCTTTTTTACTTCCTCCGCATGATGCTAAAAACAATGCAGCCAAAGACATTACAATTAATTTTTTCATAAAATTTAGTTTAGATTTCGTTAAAGATATTGATTCCTCATAAATGTACATCTAAATAGAATCGAATTTTGATAAATAAAAAAAGGGTTGTTTAAACAACCCTTAAATTTTTAGACCAAATAATTCTTATAATTCGTCAGCAGGCGACTCTTCTGCAGCCGCTGGAGTCTCTGGCAACTTCATATCCTTCATCGCGTCTTTCATAACTTCAGTCGCGCATTCTTCTGCAATTTTAGAACCTTCAGCTCCATTCATTGCTTTATCAGCTAAATCAAAGTTATCAAACGCTTTTTCTACTTTTTCTCCGACACAGCCACAAAATTTATCGGTATTCTCACCCATAATTTTTCCTAACTCCTCGTTACATTTTGTTTGAAACTTCTCTTTATCCTCCTTGCTCCATGCACCTTTTTTGCCTCCTTCCTTTCCTTCTTTATTTTCTTCAGAATTATTCCCTCCGCATGATGCTAAAAACAATACAGCCAAAGACATTACAATTAATTTTTTCATATTACAGTATTTTAGATCGCCTCAATATTACTCATTTACAAGGAATGGTCCGCAGATTAATGAAATTATTTTTCTACAATTTCCTCATGCGTAATTTCGCCACCACTGCTTCCGGTTTTTTGACCGAGGTACAGTAATGCCCCACAGAGAAGAATGGAAATGTAAAGAGTAATATCGGAAAATGGCTTGCGTTTCCAGTTTATCCAGAAAGCGACAGCGGCAAAAACAGCACTCAAATAACTAATCAAAGCAAAGGTTTCCGCGTTCTCCTCGTGTTCATGAATTAAATCGTGGTTTCTTCCCAATTCTTCCACAATTTCCTCTGCGCCTTCGCCCGAATTCATCATGAAAAAAGTAAAAATTCCTGAGGCCATCATCATTCCATATGCTATTCTTTTTACAAAGTCGTTTTTGAAAACCAGCCCCAATATCAGAAGAATTAAGGCGATTAAGGGTAATAAAATCGGGAAATGATTTAAAGCTAAATGTACATGTGCTGCATTCATAAGTTAAGTTTTGAGTGGTTTACGATTTTCATTAAAATTGGTTTCATAAAATTTGCCTTGCGGACTTGTGCAATTCCACTATTTTTGCACTCACATGAAACAAACATTTCAATCGTGTAGAGTAGAGGTGTTTTTTAAATAGTTAGGTAATGAAAAGATGGAGAATTAGTGAGCTGTTAGGCCAAGAAGGTCAAGCGTTATTGAACAAAGAAATTGAAGTAAAAGGGTGGGTTCGAGCTTTTCGAAGCAATCGGTTTATTCAACTCAACGATGGTTCGTGTATGGCTTCAATTCAGGCAGTTGTAGATTTTGAAAAATTTGATGAAGCCCTTCTTAAACGTGTGAATACAGCAGCAGCTCTTTCCCTCACAGGTATCTTGGTTGCCTCTCAAGGGTCTGGCCAAGCCATAGAATTGCAAGTAAGTGCCATCGAGATTTTGGGAGATGCTCATCCGGACGATGTGCAACGCACCGTGATGCAACCCAAACGTCACAGCCTTGAGTTTTTGCGCGAACAAGCACACCTGCGTTTTCGTACCAACACATTCGGAGCCGTTTTCAGATTAAGACATGCAGTGGCCTATGCCATACATAAGTTTTTTAACGACCGTGGTTTCTATTACCTGCACACACCAATTATTACTGGTTCCGATGCTGAAGGGGCGGGTGAGATGTTTCGCGTTACCACACTTAATGCGAAAAATCCCCCATTGGATGAATCCGGTGCAGTGGATTACGCTAAGGATTTTTTTGGCAAGGCGGTAAACTTAACGGTTTCAGGACAATTAGAGGCAGAATTGGCAGCCTTAGCTCTTGGTCAGGTCTATACCTTCGGGCCAACGTTTCGCGCGGAAAACTCCAATACCTCTCGCCATTTAGCTGAATTTTGGATGATAGAACCTGAGGTCGCGTTCAACGACCTCAAGGATAACATGGATTTGACAGAGGACTTCTTAAAGTATATTTGCGGGTATGTTCTAGAGAATTGTGCTGAGGACTTAAAGTTTTTAAATGATCGAGACCAACAAGAACAAACTCAAAAGCCACAACACGAAAGGAGCCAATTGTCTTTAATAGACCGTTTGAAGTTTGTGACTGAAAATCCTTTTAAGCGCTTAACCTATACGGAAGCTATAGAGGTGTTGAAAAACTCCAATCACTACAAGAAAAAGAAATTTCAATACGATGTGGAGTGGGGGATTGATTTACAAAGTGAACACGAACGTTATTTAGTAGAAAAAGAATTTAATTGTCCTGTTATTTTAACGGATTATCCCGCAAAAATCAAAGCGTTCTATATGCGTTTAAATGACGATCAAAAAACGGTCGCGGCAATGGATGTATTATTTCCGGGAATCGGTGAAATTGTGGGAGGTTCCCAACGGGAGGAACGTTATGATATCCTTCACAAGAAATGCGAGGAATTTGGAATTCATCCCCAAGAGCTATGGTGGTACATGGATACTCGCAAATTTGGAACTGTTCCTCATGCTGGTTTTGGGCTTGGCTTTGAACGCATGGTGATGTTTGTTACAGGAATGACGAACATTAGAGATGTTATCCCATTCCCACGAACACCTCAGAACGCAGAGTTCTAAGTTTAGCGCACTGCCGATTTTCCGGCAATATAACCCGTGGTCCAGGCTGCTTGAAAATTAAAGCCTCCTGTTATTCCATCAATGTCAAGGACTTCACCGGCAACGTGTAATCCGGGATATTTTTTTACTTCCATACGGTGAACATCAACTTCCATCATACTGATACCTCCGGCTGTAACAAACTCTTCTTTAAATGTTGTTTTTCCCTTTACAGAATAGCGGTCTTGTAATAGAACGGTGAGTAATTTGTTTTCATTTTTGGTTCCAAAATCCTTCCAACGCATGGTCGTAGGAACACCTGCCTTTTCTATTAAAAATTCCCATAGGCGCTGCGTTAAGGGTAGGCCGGAATAATTCACCATCATTTTATTTTCATTACTTACCTTCATGTTTTTAAAATGCCCTCTAAGTGATTCTTCATTTTTTTCTTGAAGCCAATTGACAAGAATATTGAATGCGTATTCCTTTTCATGTAGAACGCGAGCTCCCCATGCCGAAAGCAGCAAAATAGCGGGCCCACTCATTCCCCAGTGGGTAATAAGTAAAGGTCCTGCCGCTTGAAGTTTGGTGCCTTCAACCTTCACGTGTGCCGGATTAATAACCGTTCCCATGAGTTTGCAAATGGGATTATTCGGCATGTTGAAGGTGAATAATGAAGGAACAGGATCTACAATTTCAAGACCTAGACTTGATAGCCAATCCAGTCCACTTTTCTTTGGTTGTCCTCCGGTGGTAATAATGACGCGATCGAAATTAACTTGCTCATTGTTTACGGTTAATATGTACTCTTCTCCCTCCTTCGTTATAGCGGTTACGCCACTAGAGGTCTTGATGCTAATGCCGAGTCTTTTTGTTTCGCTTAAAAAACAATTAATGATGGTCTGTGAATCATTAGAAATAGGAAAAATACATCCGTCAGGATAAGTTTTCATTTTAATGCCTCGTTTTTCAAACCAACGTAAAGTGTCTGTTACGTGGAATTGTTGAAAGGCTTTTTTTAAGTAGTTTCCTCCTCTGGGATAAAAGGTTGCGAGCGTGAATGGGTCTTTACAGTCATGCGTTACGTTACAGCGTCCGCCTCCTGAAACCTTAACTTTTGCAAGTAATTTTGTAGATTTCTCAAAAATAACAACTTCTGCCTTAGGGTTGTTTTCTTTGGCCGTGATTGCGGAAAAGAAACCGGCGGCTCCACCTCCTATGATGGCAACTTTTATTTTCACATTACAAAGGTGATGAAATTAAGGGTATAAAAAAAGCGACACCTATTGGGTCGCTTTCTTTTGTTGTAGTAGCAGGAGAGAAATTCGTTTTATGGTTTGAAACACTTAAATTGTGTTTTTCTACCATTTTGTTGTAGAGTTAAAATATATGCTCCTGAGCTTAGTTCGGAAGTGTTGATAAAGAGTTTGTTATTTCCTTTATTCACCTCCAGTTTTTCTGTTGCAACAACTTGTCCACCCAATGAGTAAATTGAAAGATCTACTTGGTCATTTTTACTGCTAGTTAAAGAAAGAATGACGTGATCCACGAAAGGGTTAGGATAAATTGTAACCTCTTGTGTGTTGTCACATGAAATATCGAATGGTCCGTACGTCGTGGTGGTTCCATCCATATCGACTTGGTCTAATTTTACATATGAGTACGTGTTTCTGTCTTCTAAAATAAAGGTGTAGTCAATTTTCTCGTTACTATTTCCAGCCCCGTGAACGAGTCCTTTATTTACCCAATCCATTCCATTTTCACTAGCAAGGATTGCGAAGTACATGTTGTTGTGCTCAGATGCTGTTGCCCAGGTTAGGTACGTTTTATCGTCCTCACAATTTGTGTTGAAATATAAAAACTCGACAGGAAGTGCAACTCCACCTTCTGGAGAGGATATTCCAAATGGAGAAAAACTAGTAATCCCAGTTGTTTGCACAAATCCGGAAAGTCCTGCAGAATAAGCGGTGCTCGTTGATCCTTTATTCTCCCATTTACTATCTGTAGAATTATAATGGGCAATATACGGCTGGAAGGGGTCAAATCGAACATTTTGGTGCTCACTTTCAGCGTTCCAATCCAAACGCAAGGTCACATTACTTCCACCGATAACATTTTCATCAATCATCCACGTTCGCTTAACAACAGCTGAATCACTTTGATTATCAGACTCGGCATTTACTCCAATATTAGTCAACCTATCAATTACACGAATGGAATATTTATCTGAAGTTCCGGCGTTTGTTAAGGTCGCTGGGTTGTATGAACCTCTTCCAACTGGAAATAATCTAGCAGAACCTGCGACATCTCGTTGAAGACGGCCACTAGCACTTGTTTGAACATAGGATGTAGTTGAACCACCGGTTATTGTTCTTGCGTCCATATTTATATCATACGTATTAATGTCGAACAAACCTGCAGTAAGTGTTAATTGACCTGTAATATATGCTTGTCTAAACAATTTAATTTCACCACTTGGTTTGTTAACAACAAAATTGTAGAAAGTTGTCGCATTTGCTCCTTTGATTGAGTCATAACTTGAACCAACAAAATTAACTGTTCCTGTTCCACAAATAAACGTTCCATCGTTCGTCCAATCTCCAGAAACGTTCAATATCCCATTACCTTCAATAGTTAAAGAACCGCCTGGTTTGATTGTTAAATTAATAAATCCCTGAGTATTTTCATTTTGAACATGTGGTTGAGCCAAAATACATTCTTGAGTCGGCGGAATAAAAACGTTGTCATTAGTACTTGGAGCAGTCGTAACTGTCCAATATTTTGTTCCATCAAATTGATACCAATTTGTTGCTGTTTTCCAATCGTCTAAATCTGCAGTTGCACCACCTTTCCAAACATAATCATTCACAGAAGGATTGTATCCAGAAAGTGGATCAATAACTGTATTTGTAATAGATTGACGCGTACTTTCACAACCACTCGTTGGGTGAACGATTGCCACATAATGAGTTGTCGTAGCCATTATATAAGACAAGAAGGATGTTGCAGTACTTCTTTGCTGATAATTAGCAGAAGTTGTATCACCACTTGATGCTGTGTACCACTTGAATACAGGCGAACTAAATGCATTTCCACCATTATTTGCAACAGTACCTGCAGGCAAATTATAAACACAAGCAGAAGCATTCGTTGTTACTGGAGGCAATGGAATAGCTGGCTGCGGATTAACAGTAACCGTTGTAGAGTTTGTACAACTCAAAAGATCTTTCGCTGTTAATGTATACGTATTACTTGCTACCGAACTAAACGTTGTTGACGATTGATAACCCGTTGGTGCAGAAAGTGAAAATTCTAAATCTTGAGGATAAGAAGTAACCTCTACTGTTCCGGTTGAAACGGTACAGGTTGGATGTGTAACCGTAGCAGTTGGAACATTAGGCTGAGACACTCCAATTACACCTACTGAACTATTCGCTGAACATCCACTTGCCGTTACCGCACAATAATAGGCAGCTCCGTCTAATCCCGTGTTGTTTGAAATTGATAACGTCGTAGAAGTTGCCCCAGAATATACGCCTCCATTGGAAACGTTATCCCAATTGCCATTAGATTGATTGTAAATTTTCCATTGATAAGTTGGAGAACTTGCGCCATTGGTAACTGCCACAACCAAGGAAGTTGATGCTCCTGAACAACCAACACTTGGTGAGGTTAAGGACAACGAAGGATCAGTATTCACAGTTGCAGCAAAACTCACGGGGCTTGCACTTAAACAGCCTGTTGAATTATTTAATGCATAAACATAAAAAGTACCTGTCGTAGCAATAGAAGTTGGGTCTGAAACTAAATCGGCAACCAAAGGCGGATTTGTATTGGTTGTGTACCAATTGTAGGTGTACCCACCATTTGGTGAACTAATATTAGTCGTTAGATTAATTGTATTCGGCTCACAAACTGATTCTGAACTTGGACTTAAACTTACCGTTGGCAATGAATTTTGAGTTACTGTTACGCCACTTGATGCAGAACCATAACAAGCTCCAGCAGTTGAGTATGCGTATAGATAATACGTTCCTGCAGATGCACTCGATGGAGTGGCAACTAAATTTCCTCCAGCAGGACTTGAAGAAACTGTATGCCATTTGAATTCTGTTCCTGATGCCGCAACGGGCTGTAAAGCTGTTAAATCAACAGTGTTTGGAGAACAAACTTCAACGCTTAAGTCGGTCGGAACAGGAGCTGTTACGTCATTCACAGTTAACGTATATGTCTCATAGTTATTACTGTAACAACTTCCGCTTACTGCAAAAACATAGTACGTTCCTGCTGTTGAAACTGTCGTTGGGCTATTAACAATATAAGAGGCATTTGCCACTGGAGCCGTATACCAACTGTTCGAACCACCTGAAGTAATTAACGATGTTAAGTTTTGTGAGGCGTTATTACAAATTGTACCTGAGGC
>CAZLVX010000018.1:1419-17347 GCA_964562965.1 uncultured Lishizhenia sp. | reverse complement strand
GCGTTACTTGTTGCAGAACAAGCTCCTTTTGTAACGACAACTCGAAAGTATTCCGTGTTTCCTGAGGATGTAACAGGGGTATAACTTGCATTATTAGCAGCACCGAATGTACTGAACCCTGATGAAACAGAAGTGGTTGATTTCTCCCAAGAATAAGAAAAACTTTGTCCTGTCTCACCGCCTGATGGAGAAACTGTTAATGCTGTTATCGAAGCTCCTGAACACAATGTTTGTCCGTTAGAAATTTGAACTGCCGTTAAAGGTGGATACAATGCAATAGCTGAAGAAGTAGAATTCGAACAACTTCCGCTTGTTACTAATCTGCGGTACCAAGTAGTTTGAGTTGGTACAGGTGGAGTATAACTTTGAGTAGTCACTCCGGCAACACCGGCAAAGCCGCTTGATGAAGATATGGTTGATGACTCCCAAGAATAGGTATAACTACCTGATCCCCCTGTTGGAGTAGAACCTGTTATTGCTGCACCGGCTGTACATGAACTGGCAGGTGAAAGTGTGTTGTTCGCTACACCAGTTGCCACTGTAATTAAAACTGCATTTGAAGTTTTCGTTGAGCTACAGTTTGTGGATGATGCAATTGTAACATTGAGACGGTATTTGGTATTGGTCGTTAGATTTCCAGGAGTATATGAGTTTGACGTTGCACCAGAAATATTCGTCCACGTAGCAGCAGATGAAGAATCTTGCCATTGATAAGAGTATGTTGTTGTTCCTGCCACGCTAGTTCCACTGAAATTGGTCGTTAATGTTGCTGGAGCTGTTCCAGAACAAATTGTTTGACTACTTGAAACCACAATTGACGGACTCGAAGAAAGATTAATTAATGTTGTATTGTAAGTAAAATTACATGAGCCTGAGGCGACAATCAATTGAAAATATTGAGCACCGTTGACAGGACCTTTTGATCTAACTGTACTAGTAGTTAGAGAAGTTGTATTGGTTTCAGTTCTCGAATATTGCTGACCTGTTGAAGTAGAGGTTACTTCTGTTCCTGGCCAAGTATTAGTAGTGCTATAATACCATTTACAGGTGACATTTGTGGGAGATGAACTAAAATTAAAAGTTAATAAATCAGCGTTCCCATAATCAGATCCACAATACGCCAATTGAGCAGGAGGTGGTGTAATCACCGGACTAGTCGTAACCGTAACCGTAACACTTTTTGAGGTTGAGCAACCTCCATCTGTCCCAACAACAGTATATGTTGTCGTAGTTGTTGGAGAAACAGTAATACTAGTAGTTGAAGCACCTGTAGACCATGCGTAAGATGTTGCACCTGTTGGAGATAAAGTTGTGGATGCAAATTGACAAATCGTTACATTATTCAACGTAATTGTCGGAGCAGAACCTACCGTTATTTGCTGGGATGCTGTTGCCGTACACCCATTCGTTCCTGTTGCTGTTACCGTATAAGTTCCTGTTGACCCCGGAGAAACTGTAATAGTTGGACCCGTCGCTGAATAAGATGATGGACCAGACCAGCTATAGGTGTTTCCGCCACTTGCCGTTAACGTAGATTGACCACCACCACAAATTGTAGTGCTTGTAGCGCTAATGGATGGAGTTGGTGCGGTATTGACGGTTATGCTAACTGAGGCAGTATTCGTACAACTATTTGATCCGGTTCCGGTTACTGTATAGGTTGTTGATACAGTAGGTGAAACAGAAGGTGTTGCGGAAGAACTTGTGAATCCAGCGGGACTGCTTACCCATGAATAGGAAGTTCCTCCCGTGGCTGTTAAATTTGCACTTGATCCTGAACATACAGACGAAACATTAGAACTTGCTGTAATAGCCGGTTTTGGTTTAATTGTCAGGACTACAGGGTAAGAACTCGATACACATCCCGTAGATGAATTTGTGACGGTCATATTAAAATCGTAATCTCCAGGAGCGCCATTTGATGAGATCGTAACAGATTGTGGTGTAGAGGTTAAATTGGCATTTGAAACAGCAGAAAACCCACTCAATACACGCGTTCCGGTTGTAAAGGATATTTTATCAGGTGACCCAGTTGTTGCAGAATAAACCAAACCAAAGGAACTCAAACCTTCACAAACAGAAGGGGTACTCGTGTATGAAATGGTTGGATTTGCATTAACCGCTACCGTTGTATTCCCGGTAAGTGAACTATTTGAACACTTGGAATCTGAAACTGAAGTAATAACATAAGTTGTCGCAACTGAAGGATTCACCGTAAAATAATACGGATCAGCTGTAACATTAGAAACAGTAGTTGGAGAACCTCCGTTAACAGTGTAAGTAAATGACCAAGGACCAGTTCCTGTAAAATCAACACCAAGACTACGTGAAATGCTCAATCCACAAAGTGAAGAACTATTGGTAAAAACAGCAGTTGGCAATGGGTTTACCGTTAAAAGTGCACTCGTACTGTTTGTTGTTCCACAGGAGTTTGTCGCCTGTATACGAAAATACTTACCGTTGTATGTGCTTCTGTTAGCCACAGTTAATGTAGTCGCATTGACTGTTGTAAAATCACCACCTGCAGTTATGTCTGTCCAAGTTGAATTATTTGAAGATTGTTGCCATTTATAAGAAGTATAACCCGTTATGGCAGCTGTAAAGGTTACTGAACCCGTACCGCAAAACGTTTGACTACTTGGTGCAGTTGTTACCGTTGGACCACACGAAAAATTGGTTGGCTGAGCTGCACTTAATCCTGTTCCTAAATCATACGTACACCAAAACACAGGAGCATTTGTTATTGGATCTAAAAATTCCAACGTTACACGGCCTGCATTTGGCATATTTTGCACATAAAAACAATAATTCGCATATTTAAAATTTCCTGCTGTGTAAAGCGGTGGTGGCGGACCAAATTTAATTGGACTCAAAACGGCTGTTTCAGATCCAACGGGCGTTGTCCAAACCCTTGAAATAACAGGTAAATTCGTAACCACTGCTGTTGCATCCCATCGAAAATTGAAATTTCCCGTTTTAGATTGTGGATTGTATGGAACCAACTGGTAACTTGTTCCGGTCACGTTTGGCGCAACTGGGTTATTTTGAGTATACGTAGGTCTAAAATCACCAGCGGCAGATGAAGCCTGTCCGTTTCCGTTGCTTCGTTTGTCAATAACAGGACAACCAATGCTACTCAATGGCGTTTGCCCATAAACACTATAGGAAACTGATAATAAAATAGTTAAAACTAAAAAGGAATGTAAAAGCCGCATAAGCATGTATGTTTTAGCATTGCAAATATACATTATTACGCATAAAAGTGTGTAAGGGTTGCTTAAGAAAGTGTAAAAATTACATTTTTCTTATCGAACTATTTTAAAGAGTTCTCCTTTACTGTTGATTTGTAGTTTTTTATAGATTTTTTTTACATTCATCCTCACTGTATCCAATGCAATGTGGTGTCTGTCGGCAATTTGTTGGTAACTGAGTCCGTCTAATATTCCTTCAGCGATTTGATTCTCTCTGTTCGTAAGTATTTCAAAAGGATTCTTTTTATTTCGAGAAACTTGAAAAAAATCAATGACTTTCTTTGCGATTTTCGGCGTCATGTAAGCACCATTATTTTCAATAGCTTCAAACACCTCTTCAAAATTTAAATCAAAACTCTGTTTGTCAATGTAACCGGAAGCCCCCAATTGCAATGAGGCAAAAATGGTTTCTGAATCGTCTTTAATAGTGTTCATAACAATGGATGACGATGGAAATTTTGCTAAAATAGGTTTAATGGCATCAAGACCGTTGGAAACGCCAAGCATAACATCCAATAAAACAATATCCGTTTCCTTTGCGTTGTTCAAGAATTTTTCAGCTGAATTATAGGTTTCAATGCATTGATAATCTCTAGATTCATTGATTTTATCCTTCATTAAATTTGCCAATAACTTGTCATCTTCTATGACGGAAATTGTCTTTTTCATTTTTAACCTATTTTAAAGAAAATTCAAAAACTAAATGTACGGATTTTTTCTCACCACTCAACTCAATTTTTACGGATCCTTTGTGGCGCTTTGTTCTCTTTTGAAAATTCCTGAAGCCGTTTCCCTTTTCTTCTAGATCATGAAGTGATAATTGCGTTGCTCCGTTGTCGGTAATTTCAAGAAATAATCGGGAATTTTTTTGAAAAATCTTTATGTCAAATTCTGATGCGTTGGAGTGCTTTAAGGTGTTTTGAATTGATTCATACATGCAAAGCTTTATATCTCTATATAATTCAGCACTTAGCCAAGTGGCCTCTGTTTTTTCAGATGTTAAGGAAGCAGAAATTGGTGTTCCTCGAAAACTAACAGACATGAACTCTTTTAATTCAATCAATAAATCTGATAAATAGCCTTTTTTTCCTGAAAGCGAGTCCATGAATGTACGTAAACTAAATAAGGCCTCTTTCAAACTGGATTGAAAAACATCCAAATTTTTAACCAACAAAGATTCACTTTTTGACATCAACAAAACGCGCGTTAAAATCGTCCCGGTTTCATCATGAAGATCCATTGAAATTCGCTTTTTAGTGTCCACTTCTACGCGGCGCATTCGATAAAAATAGTACAGCACTAAAAAACTTAGGAACAACAAAAGTGAAAACACAAGTACATAAAACCAGATTTCTTGATAAAAAGGAATTTCTGCTAGAATGTCGAATGATTTTTCATCGCAAATATTTGAAAAACTGTCTCTTAGACGAATCGTAAGGGTGTTTTTTCCTCCTTTTAAATTAGAAATTCTAAGAACATTTTTATTGGGTAACTTCTGCCATTCGCCGTCGTTTATTTTATACTCCATTGTATACATTTCGGCATTGTTAAAATCTGTGGTGCTGAAATAAAGGAGCAAATCTTCTTGGCCGGTATTGAATTGAATAACATCGCTCTGATTAATATCAATCGTTTTGGTTTCCCCGGGTTTTTCTGTGTGAAATCCCGAAAAAACAATTTTTGTGTTTGATGAATTGTAATTAAAAAGTTTTGGATCGATAACGTCATACCCATAAAGCCCGCCAAAAACCAATCTCCCATCTGAGAGTTTTTCAAAGGATTTATAATTGAATTCTGAATTAGCAAGACCATGTTTAGTGGTAATAAAATAATTTTTCCCGTTGTTAATATTAAAACAGGTAATACCTGAATAAGTCGAAGCCCACATGTTTCCGTTATCATCTTCAAGCAACCCTGTTACTTTCGGATTTGTAATAATATTAGTGCCCTCATACACGCGATTGACCTTTGCAGCAGATCCATCTATAACAACAACTCCTTTATCTGTGGCTAGCCAGAAATTTTTTTGTTTGGAATGAAAATGAATATCCTTAACTCTGTTGCTAATTCCCGCTTTTCTTTTGAGTACGATCGGACTTGTTCTGCCGTTTTTTAGTTGGCTATTGATTGAAAACTCAAAAAGTCCATCATTAGAAGCTATAAGGAAATCACGCACGTTAGTTAATCTGGCTATATCGAGTACTTCAATTTCCATGTTTAACTTAAACCTCTCACTTTCTCCAGTGAGCACATCTAATAAAAAAACTTCTCCGTTACCTCCCAAAAGCACCTGCCGATCGTTTACTTTATGGATGCAGTGAAAATAGGCTAATGGCCCAATTAATTTTGTTGTTATTTTAGAAATTTGATTGCTCGTAACATTAATTTTCCAAACCCCAAACCCCTCAGAAGTAGCATAGATGAATTCACCAATTTTTACGGCATCATATTGCGATAAATCTTGTTCGTTTTTGGAAATAATTTCTTGAATTCTACTTTCTAAATTGTAAGATAATACCCCAGGAAATCCAAAAAAATAAAGTTTGTTTTCGGTCGAAATGATTTTTCTTCTGACCCTAATCTGATCTTCACGAAACAAATCATCCTTAATTTGCTTATTAAACCGGGAACTTAGATTTAATTTGACAAATCCTTGATTGGTACCTATCAACCAATAGGCTCCTCCTAAATGGTAAATTGTCCTGACTTCTATGTTCAATGTTTTGTCAAAGGTGAAACAATAACTTGAATCATTAAATGGCACATAAGGCTGCTTGTAGTTTAATATGTAAAATGGCAAACCCTCTTGCGTGAGTTGAAAAAAGCTGAGCTCGTTATTTTCAAAATGTTTACCGAATGCTTCAAATGATTTGTCCTTGAGCAAGAACGGACCTTTGGTGCTCGCATAATAAACTCCTAGTTTTGGATGTCGCGCTAGAGAGATGCCGTTTGCATTCGTCTTTAATTTCGGATGATCTATTACTTGAAGTTTTCGGTCTAAAAGAAAAACGCTTGAAAAGGAGTTATTCAAGACAATTTTATCTTTGGATAAAAGCCCTTTTCCATTATAAACAGGTTTGTCGAATTTTCGTTGCGCAATAATTCTATCTTCTTCTTTTAAGATAAGCAAGCCACTACTGTAATAAATCAATGATTCCTTTCCCAAAATATCATAAGAAAAAACTCCGTTCTTATCAAGTTGATTTAGTTGTAGAGACTTTGTGTTTATCGTATAAATCCCTTTATCTTTAGACAATGCGTAAAGCAAATCTCCGCGCAGAAAGATTTCGTGAAAACTTGTGTTTACAGCAATACTTGAATGTGTCTCATCAGAGAAATTGATGAAATTATATCCGTCAAACCGAGAAATCCCATCGTTTGTGGCTATCCAAACAAAGCCATTGGCATCTTTTTCAAAGTCATTAACCCAGTTATCTAAAAGGCCATCATCAATACTGTATTCGTAATATTCCGTAACAGCCATTTGGGAAAATGAAACTGTAGAAATAAGTAAAAAAAGGATTGTTAATTTTTTCAAGTTACGAAGTTAAGTAAAACGAAAAAAAAACCGGAGTTTCCCCCGGCATTCTTGTCGCTAAACAAAGTAATTTCCTACTGGATAACCCATTTTGTTGTCTCAATTTTTCCTCCCCTTGAAACAACTAATGTATAGATGCCAGCACTATAAGAAGAAAAATCGAGGTTTTTTAAGTTATTTCCTTCAGTTAAAGTAATGTTATATTCTTGGATTTTCACACCAACATTATTAAGCAGCGTTAATTGACAAGATTCTTGTTTTTCTGAAAACAATGCTACAAATCCTTCATTCTTACATGGGTTAGGAAATACTTTTAATGATTTTTCAATGCAAGTTGTAAGGATAGGTCCATAAACCACTTGTGCTCCGTCAAAATCAGTTTGGATCAGTCGTGCATACTGATAATCTGTTGAAATGTACATGGCATAACTCATAGTAGAATTGCTGTAATGTGCCGCTTCTATTTTCTCTGGGAGTAGCATCCAGTTTAATCCATCTCTCGACACTTCTAATTGAAAATAGTCACTGTTGTATTCAGATACTGTAGTCCATTCTACTTTTACTTCCTCATTTTCACAAGTTGCGGATATTATTCCTAATTCAACAGGTAAAGCTGAGCCTATGCCGTCTCCCACTCCAAACGGAGAAAAGGTTCCCGTGTAATTGGTGAATTTAGCAAAGCTATTACTTGAATCGGATGGAGCAGATTTTTCTACCGTCCACTGGTTGTTCGTGTAATGGTACATCTTGAATCTTCCATTTGCTGTGTAATCAATTACTTCGCCATTATTAAATTTAAATTCAACATCAATGTTAGTGCTTGCATTAGATGTTTCTTTGTGCAGATCCCAAACACGTCCCACGCGAGCACCGCTTACTTCAGCTCCAGTAGTTCCTTGCGTCATCATCGAATTTAACACGCGAACTGAATATTCTTCCTCTTCGCTCGCATTATTAGTAACTACAATAAAATTATTTGCTGCATTTGCCACAGGGAAAGTAACGGATTGACCAGCGCCAACTGTCATTTTTAATTTTCCAGAACCTGTTGTTTTCACAACGTTTGAAACACGATTTGTTAAAGACGAAACGGTTAAATTATAATTCCCAAGAACGATATGCTTATCATTTCCATTGAAGTCAACATCTCCCCAATTATAATCAGCTTGAAGTGTCAAATCTTGGACAGCATTGCTCGCAAATTTTATGGATGCACCAGAAGCGGGAACCCTGCTGTGAGTCCAATTATTCGCTTGATTGTGCGCTTTAATCGTTGTTGGGTCTCCTGCTGATTGACCCATCCATTCTGCTGGGACTATGTCTAGCGTTGTTTCTCCAAAAGCCGATGGGTCATTTGGGTTAACTACGATAAGCTTTACACCTGTTCCTTTGCCAAGAAGCGTTACTGTTTTGTCGTTACCGTTCAAAACCCCGGCACTAAAATTCTGTGCGCTTACATTTTCTGAATGAATAGTCGAAGTACTTGTCAACGTCACACCGTTTGTGAAGGCTGTAAAATCATTTCCACCCCCATTGTTACCATCTTTTGCTTTTACTTTGATTCTGAAATAATCTCCCGAAACTTTCTGAGTCAATGGAGTATCATTTTCATCCGTGATGATGAAACTCGCTACCCCTGCTACCGTGGTATTATTTGAAGGAACGCTTGATACAGCTGACACTGTGTTTGTAGCATATACTATTGCCCCTCGGTATAGTTCTGTGGAGTTCAATCCACTCAATGTCCAATTTCCTGAAGCATTTGAAACTGTCCCAACCGGAGACCCTCCAACATACACCGTTACAGTACCATTACCACTCCCTCCGGAAATTGAAGTGTTTCCAACAGTGTAAGAACCGGTAATTGTTGGTGCAGCAGGAGCGCTGGCTGCTACAGTCACACTCGCAGAAACAAGGCTCAAAGTTTTTCCATTTGCTTTCGCATAAGCAGTCAACACATCTGAAGTGGCCAACGTTAGTCCGGAAATAGACCAGGTATTAAATGCTGTTACGGTTGTAGTGCCCAACAAGGTGTTTCCGCCTTTGTATAAGGTTATGATTGAACCCGCTAATTCAACACTGGTGCCACTTACTGTTTTAGCACTTCCTGCCACATAAGAACCGATGATGATTGGTTTATTCGACTGAAGAGGATTTTGTATCGTTACTGTTGCTGTATTTGAAACATTAGATAACCAATAATTTGGCGTAGTGCCGGTTCCTTGAGCGCGTGCAGAAACAATGTCTCCCTCTAATAATCCGGGAATCGAAAAGTTATAATTTCCCGCAGCGGCAACGGTTGATGGTGTAGCGCTAATTTCGGTTCCATTTACGTACAAGATAAGCTTTGCGGCATAAGTGGCATTATTGGTTACATTAATCGTTTGACTACTCGAAGATTGATAGATAGTAGTGGTATTTAAAGTTGGTGTTGTGGTGATTTCACCAATTGTATTAGTGTTTCCGGAAGATTTTCGAGATACGTTGGAGTAAGCCGAATTACAAGAAGCGGCTACATCAATTGCAATTGCAATAAAATTTGTGTTGTTAAAATCATTTGTGGCAAGTCCTGTTGCAACCGAAAAAGATCCATTTGCTTGAACGAAAACATTACTATGGCTATGTAAGGTAATAGTCGTTTCATTGGTTTGCGTGTAAAGTTGAATGCGAACATTTGAACCGTTGGGGGTTAAACTTCCCGACCAAGTTCCTGAAATGGCATTTGAGGCTCTACCTGTGATTTGTGGTGCGGAAATAAAACAATTTTGAACAGCAGAAACGATTATCGTGTTCGATATATCAGACAAGGATTTGTTTGTTGCTATGGTTTTGGCAGTTATTTCATTACCCGCAATTAGTCCACTAACACCGTTTAAAGTCCACAGGTTACTGCTTACTGTGGTACTGCCAATTTGATTGCCATTTTTGTATACGTACACAGTGGTTCCGTCAACTTCCACACTAGTTCCTGATATTGAAGTAGAATTCGTGAGTATTCCATCGTTTATAAAAGGAAAAGGAGTTTTAGGATTAGAAAAAGTAAAACCTTCAGTTGATAATTGATCTAAACTTGCAGACGGAAATGTATTTACCAATGCTAACATTAGTGCGTTACGATCATTCGCATATTTTTTATCATCAATTCCATTAAAATCAGAAATGGTTCCGGCGATTCCACTTTGAGCACTGGTAACAGTTGCTGCAGTCATTCTAATCATTTGAGAAGTAGAAATACCAATACCACTTAGAGGAACAAAAAAGTCATAAAAATAATCTGCATCGGAATTGATAGCGGATGCTGCCACACTGCGTTGGTGGTATTCATTCAAATTGTAAGAGTTGTGAAGTGTTGTTCCACCTGCTGAATGATTATAAACGGCTACTCGACCAGAATTCCCAGTTTCTAAAACAACTTCTTTATCATACCCTGGATTTACAGAGGATAAAAGTCCTGCTGAAAATGCGCCATCAGTATCTATTAGTATTGAATAACCTTTTGTAGCCGTAGAAGCACCTCCTATTCTCATCCGCACAATAAAATAATCCACACCTCCAACAGTTTTTACTCCAACATATGAAGATTGAAGTGTATTTGACGCATTTGAAACCAGGTCGGTATGACCCCCATTAGATCCCGTAGTTAAATCGCTGTGCGGTTCGCCTTCAAGTGAAGGTAATGCGGTAAGTACCAACTCACTTGAAGCACCCCAATCTTGGGTTCCTGTAAATCCTTCTGTTGATAGTGAAATGAAACCGTCACCGTTTGGATCTAAAACAGATTTACCTAATGCAGAGGTAGTAGGTTTATAAATGATACCTTTCGTTTGTGCGAATCCGTTGAAAGTTGATACAGATAAGAACATGAGGTAAATAAAGGGTCTGATAAGCGTTTTCATATATTAAATTGTTTAGCGAGACAAAGTTCCGTCGATTCAAATAATTCAACTTAATTCTTCAGAAATTCAATTAAATTTTACCTATTCTCTACCAGAAGGGCCTATATAGAAATACGTAGTATGTGATAAGTGATTGGATAATGAAACAAGCATTTTCTATACCTTTGCACCACAAATTTTCCGGATGCATCAAAAATATAAAGAATACAAAGGGCTTAATTTGCCGCAGGTAGCAGATGAGCTTTTAGTGAAATGGAAACAAGAAAACATTTTCAAAAAGTCAATTGACTCTAGGGAAGGAAACCCATCCTTTGTTTTTTTTGAAGGCCCTCCATCCGCCAATGGATTACCGGGAATACACCACGTAATGGCCCGTGCCATAAAGGATATTTTTTGTCGTTATCAAACGCTGCAGGGCAAGCAAGTAAAGAGAAAAGCAGGTTGGGATACGCATGGGCTACCGGTAGAATTAGGCGTAGAAAAAGAACTAGGCATAACAAAAGAGGATATTGGAACGAAAATCTCCATCGAGGAATACAATGAGGCTTGCAAGAAAGCAGTGATGAAGTATACGGATATTTGGAACGATTTAACGGAAAAAATGGGTTACTGGGTCGACATGGATCATCCTTATGTGACATACGAGCCGAAATACATGGAATCCGTTTGGTGGCTATTATCACAATTATACGACAAGAATTTACTTTATAAGGGTTACACCATTCAACCGTATTCGCCAAAAGCGGGAACCGGTTTGTCATCTCATGAGCTCAATCAGCCGGGTTGTTACAAAGATGTGAAGGACACAACAGTGGTGGCGATGTTTAGGGTGCTAACAAATGACAGCGTTTCCACCCTTATTCCTCACCCCGTTGAAGGGGGATTGAGGTCTGACAACTCTGACGAGTATCAGACTACGTCAGAGGGGATAACTAACACGTATTTTTTAGCCTGGACCACAACTCCTTGGACACTCCCTTCAAATACAGCATTAACGGTTGGTCCGACTATAGAATATGTCGTGGTTTCTACCTACAACCAATATTCTCATGAGCCTATTAATGTAATTTTAGCCAAGAATTTGGTTGGTTATCAATTCGGTAAAGGATTTCAATCGGTAGATTCTTTTGATCTGTTATCAGCATATTCACCAGGTGAAAAGATTATTCCTTATTTCGTAGGAAACTCATGCCTAGGAAAAGATCTAGTAGGAATTCAATACGAACAATTGTTGCCGTTTACGCTTCCTGCAGAAAAGCCAGAAAGTGCATTTGTAGTCATCCCCGGTGATTTTGTCACTACGGAAGACGGTACCGGGATTGTTCATACGGCCCCAACGTTTGGTGCAGACGATGCCAAAGTAGCAAAAGACGCAGGAGTTCCCGCAATGCTGGTTCAGGACGAACAAGGAAATTTAGTTCCATTGGTTGACCTACAAGGAAAGTTTCGCGCGATTGTTCAAGACGACCTCTTTGGCTTGGCAGGAGAATACGTGAAAGCAGAATACCTTTCAGATGAGGAAAAACAAACGGAATTATTACTTCAACGGGAAAGGTTAAAATCAATTATACCTGATCTGAAAGCTTACTTGTCAGTTGACGAACGTATAGCGCTTAAATTAAAACTAGAAGGTAAAGCTTTCAAAATAGAAAAATACGAACACAATTATCCGCATTGTTGGAGAACAGATAAACCAGTATTGTATTATCCATTGGATTCATGGTTCATTAAGGTGACCGATTGCAAGGAGCGGATGGTGGAATTAAATAATACCATCAATTGGAAGCCGGAGGCAACAGGCTCAGGTAGATTTGGAAAATGGTTGGAAAATGCTAACGACTGGAACTTGTCGCGATCGAGGTATTGGGGAATTCCAATTCCTATTTGGTCAACAGAAGAAGGTGATGAGCGTTTGTGTATTGGCTCTGTTGCACAATTAAAAGAAGCGTGTGATCAAAGCGTCAAAGCTGGGTTCATGAACGAAAACCCATTGGTCAATTTTGCTATTGGGGATATGTCAGAGGAAAATTATGCTAAAATAGACCTTCACAAACATATTGTAGACGCTATAACTCTTGTTTCTCCATCAGGAAAACCTATGCGTCGTGAAGCTGACTTGATTGATGTTTGGTTCGATTCCGGAGCAATGCCCTATGCGCAATGGCATTATCCATTTGAAAACAAAGACCTCTTAGACAACGAACTAGGTTATCCTGCTGATTTTATCGCAGAAGGCGTAGATCAAACAAGGGGATGGTTTTACACATTGCACGCCATATCAACCATGGTGTTTGACAAGGTAGCCTATAAAAATGTCGTGTCTAACGGTTTAGTACTCGATAAAAATGGACAAAAAATGTCCAAGCGATTGGGAAATGCGGTTGACCCTTTCGACACGCTGAAAAAATATGGCCCCGATGCCACAAGGTGGTACATGATTACCAATGCCCAGCCTTGGGATAATTTAAAATTTGACGAGGAAGGAATTCAAGAAGTTCAACGTAAATTTTTCGGCACGTTGTATAATACGTACTCATTCTTTTCTTTATACGCCAATATAGACGGGTTTGACTTTTCGAAACCGGAAATTTCACTTCACAATCGCCCGGAAATTGATCAATGGATAGTTTCCAAATTACATTCGTTGATAGTTGAGGTGAACGAAGCGTATGCTCAGTATGAACCTACAAAAGCAGGAAGACTCATTCAAGAATTTGTGACTGAACAACTTTCAAATTGGTACGTGCGTTTGTGCAGAAGGCGTTTTTGGAAGAACGACGACCCAAAGGATAAAGAGGCAGCATATCAAACTTTGTACACGTGTTTGGAGAATATTGCCATCATGGCGTCTCCGATTGCGCCTTTTTTCATGGATCAGTTATTCAATGATTTAAACGGAGTCACTCAACATCATTCTGTAAGTTCTGTTCACCTTGCGGATTTCCCTTCTGCTAAAGTTGAGCTAATAAACAAAACTTTAGAGGACCAAATGGATATGGCACAAAAAAGCTGTTCATTGTTATTGGGTTTAAGAAAAAAGCAAAACATACGAGTGCGCCAACCATTACAGAAAATAATGATACCTGTGTTGAATGAGAAGGCCGCTTCTAATTTATTGCACGTAAAAGACTTGATTCTATCGGAAGTTAATGTAAAAGAATTAGAATTACTTGAGGATAGCTCAATTTTGGTAAAACGGATAAAACCAAATTTTAAAACTATAGGTCCAAAATACGGAAAACACATGAAGGCTATTGCTGCCTTGGTTGAAACCTTATCTGCTGATGAAATACAGCAAATTGAAATAAATCATGGTTGGAAGGGAGTTTTGAACGGCGAAGAAATTTCTCTGTCAACGGAGGATTTTGACATTACAGCGCAAGACATTCCTGGATGGTTGGTTGCTAGTGAAGGAACTTTAACGGTGGCTTTAGATATAACCCTTACAGACGATCTGAAACGAGAAGGTATAGCACGTGAATTGGTAAACAGAATTCAAAATCTTCGCAAAGAGATGGGTTTTGAGGTAACGGATAAAATTAAAATTGAAGTTAAGTCAACTGAAGAAATTGAAGTTGCCGTCAAGAAATACCAAGAGTACATAAAAGATGAAGTGCTGGCCGAAGAGATAAATATACCAACCGAAATTTCAAATCCACAGGTATTGGAAGTTTTAAGCGCTGAGGACACACTTATTACAATTAATAAACACATATAATTAAAATACATGCACTCAAAAGTTGGCTCGATACCATCTAAATGTGTATGTCAAATGATTTTCATACCTTTGTACCCGTTTTAAGAATTTCTATCATGCAAAAACAATTTTTAGTTGCGATTTTCGCTTTATTTTCAATTACGAATTTCCTTTTTTCTCAAACACCCGGAATGATTTATGAACCAGCAACAGGCGCTGGTGCAGCCATCTTAGATCCAAATGGTGATGGGTACACTTCTGCTACAACAGGAGGATTCACAACCGACGATCAAGTACAGAGTGAGATCCCTTATTCCTCCTTGATTTTTCCAGGTTCCGAACCAACTTCAGATTTGAATAATGCCCCGGATTGCGGTTTTACCGATTTTGTAGACCAAGGAGATAGAGACCCAGCACAAAAATACTTGAGCCCTGCCGGAAATTGGTTGTTCCGCTTGAGAATGGGTAGTATTTCTCCAAATGCCAAGAGTTATTCAATTCTGATTGATACAGATGGGTTATTTGGAAATACAGGCGCAAATGCTGATCCAAACTGGACACCTGATAATCCTGGATTTGAAATAGAACTTGTCCTTGCTACTAAATTTGGTGTTTTTGTTTACAATGTTAACACGCCCAATTGTACTCCGGTTATTTCCTACCCAGGAACAACTAATTATCAAAAATCAATTGCAGGATCAACAAACTGTGGTGATTTGGATTATTTCTTAGATTTTTATGTGGTTTTTGCTGATTTAGTTGCTCAATTCCCTGGGATCAACGTAAATACCCCTATGCGTTATGTTATTGTTGACAACACGGCTGCTCAGGCTTCTACTATTTGTCAACCTAATTCAGCTTCTGATGTTGGTGGTGTTGGACAATGTGCCACGCTTTCGGCTTGTTTTACCGAAATCATCAACGCTCAAGCATTTTGTTCTCCAAGCACAAGTATTTGTACTTATCGTTCAGATTGTCCTACTATTACAACACCGATTGCCAATGGCGCAACATCCGTTTCTGGTACTTCAACGGAAGCATCAGGAACTGTTATTAAAGTATATAAAAATGGTGTGCAAATAGGAACAACAACAGTTGGTGTCGGTGGGGCTTGGTCGTTGACGGGTATATCGCCTGCATTAGTTAATGGAAACGTAATAACTGCAACTGCAACAGCAACAGGAGAATTTGAATCTTTGTCCGATTGTAATTCATACACGATTATTACGTGCACAGGAACTCCTGTAGCTGCTCCAGTAGTAACAAATGAAACAGGTAAAAATTTCTGTGGAACAGGATTGGTGGGTTACGATATTAATGTAATGTATCCAAATAACACTGAATTTACACCTAATCCGGTATCATCAGCTTATTTACCAGTTCCAACCGGCGGATCCTGGGTTTGGAAATGTACGGGAAATACAGGTGGTTGTAATTCAGGATCTGGTGTAGACTGTATTCCTGAAGGCGGCTATATGCTTTACCAACAAGGACCTGATGGCTGTTTGTCATATCCAGCGTTTGTATGTTTATCAATTGGAGGTGG
>CAZLVX010000018.1:0-1319 GCA_964562965.1 uncultured Lishizhenia sp. | reverse complement strand
CCAATATGTTCTGTTTCGAACATAACCACGGTTTCAGGTACAAGTGTTGAATCAAATGGCACATCAATACAGTTATATGTTAATGGTGTTGCAACAGGAGCTCCTGTAACGGTTACCAATGGAGCATGGACAGTGACAGGTCTTAATATTACTCCCGGAAGCTCATTAACTGCTACGGCGACGGCTAGTTGTGAAACAGTAAGTGCTTTATCTACATCGGTTACTGTAGGATCTCAATCTGCAAGTACCGGTTTAACAATAACAACTAACCCTGTTTTTGAGCAAGGAACTACTTTATCTGGAACCGGAACAAATGGAACGCAGGTTCAAGTTTATATTGACGGATATCCAGTTGGTTCTCCAGTTACAGTAAGTGGAGGAGTTTGGACCTTGTCTGGTATTCAATCCTATGAATTGTATCCTTATGGTGTCTTAACAGCAACAGCTACTTCAGCTGGAGGTTGTCCGAGCACAGCAGTTACGGGTGCAACCGTTCAATGTATTATGCCTTCAGGAACATTAACAGTAAACCCAGCTTCAGCAGAATTTTGTACGGCTACGGGTACGGTTTCAGTTCAAGTTTCTAATTCTCAAACAGGAGTTGTTTATCAATTATTCTTAGCGGATGGTACAACTACAACCGGTTCTTCGCTTATGGGTAATGGAGGAACGCTTACTTTAACGAGTGGAACCTTATCAGCATCAACAACCCTTAAAGTAAAAGCATTCAAACTTCCTCCGGGAGCATGTTTTATTTTTGAAACAGATGTTGTTCCAGTAACTTTCGGAACTAATCCAACATTGAGTTTAGGCGTTTCAATTTCTCCTTCAGCTGTTTGTTCTGGTGGATCAGCATCTATTTCCGTTGCAAACTCTCAAGTTGGATATTCGTACCAATTGAGAAATAACGCAGACAATTCATTAGTAGGATCAGCTGTTACCGGAACTGGTTCTTCCATTTCATTGAGTACCGGAACCGTTAGTTCCTCAACAACCTATAATGTTTATGTAACAGGTCCTGCTCCTGCATCATGTGCTGGTCAATTGACATCGACAGCATCCTTGACTGTAAATTCAAATCCAACAGCAAATGCTGGAGTGGATCAAACAGTTTGTTCGGGAACTTCTGTAACCTTGTCAGGAAGTGCATCTGGTGGAACGGGTCCATACGTTTACACGTGGAATAACAGTGTAACCAACAATACTCCTTTTACGCCACTCACAACAAATACATACACGTTAACCGCAACAGATGCAAATGGTTGTTCAGCTCAAGATATTGCAATAGTTACTGTTAATACAACACCATCCACACCAAC
>CAZLVX010000017.1:0-25236 GCA_964562965.1 uncultured Lishizhenia sp. | reverse complement strand
TGAGCATCTAATTGAACCCCACCCTGACTTCCAAATTCAATAAGAGGATCAATTGTTGGGCTCATGTGTATGCCACTTGAATAGTGTTCAATTACTTCATCTAAAGTAGCAAACCTACCGTCGTGCATGTATGGAGCTGTTAGAGCAATGTTTCGCAACGTTGGAACTTTGAACTTATAATTATCTTCAGGATTATTTGTTACACCCGCTCTACCTTTATCATCGAATGAATTAGGCATTAAACCATTGTTTGAGAATTTCTTGACGCGCATCAGCGGACCATTGTGGCAATGAAAACAATCTGCTCCATTTAAACTTTTGAATAAATCGTATCCAGCCCATTCCTCCACATCAACTGTTTGTAGGATAGCTTGTTCTGATGAATTCAAGGATAAATTATTCTCGTATTTATACATAACATCAAACTTTGATTCACCTGAAATCAAGGTTCGAATAAATTGAGCAATAGCTTTTGTGGCTTTAGTTGAATCAATACCTTCTTCTCCAAAAGCTTTGAAAAATCTATTTCGATAATTGACATCAGCGTTGAGTTTTTCAACTGTCCGTTTCCAACTTTGGTGCATTTCTATTGGATTGGGAACGGGTTCAAGAATTTGTGTTTCCAGCGTTGTTTTTCTACCATCCCAAAAGAAGAAATCTTCCCAACCCAAGTTCACCAATGCCATTGAATGACGTGTTCCTTGAATCCCATCTATTCCTGTTGAATATTGATTTGGGTCAGAAAATGAAGCTGACGGCAAATGGCAACTTGCACAACTTTGCGTATTGTCACCACTTAATCTTTTCTCGTAAAACAAAAAACGTCCTAACTCAATTCCTTCCACAGTCATTGGGTTATCTGCCGGAATAATCATGTCTGGAAAATGAGATGGAATCTCTAAATTATAAGGTGTCGGAAAGTAACGCGTATTATCCTTTCTACAAGAAAAAAACATAAATGTTATTGCCAACCAACAAATAAGGGTTCTCATTAAAATGGACTTATACTTTGACTGAAATTGGAAGTGATTTTCTCTGTTAAAGTTTGCTGACCCGCTGCAGTATGGGTAAGGAACTCTGTTTTGAGATCAACGGGATTTAATTCATGAAGGAACTTATGCATATTTAATTTCCATTGCGTAATATGAGTATTTGAACCAACCGCTGTCCAAATTAAATTTGAAAAATTCAACGGACGTGCGAATGCATCCGTACCAATATGAAAGCTAAAGCTGTGGTTCAGGTTATTAACTCCATCTATCAAGGTATCTGCTTTTCCCTCAATATTAAAGAAAATAAAACCTGTATTCCAACCCCAATGCATTGGACCTGCGTTACTTATATTCAAAGGACTGTTGTTAGGAAACGCAGAAGGGTCGTCATGATTTATACTTGAATCTACTCCTATAACCCCTTGCAGAGAAGAAAATTTCGAGTAATCTCCTTCAATTCTAACGACTTGTGAACCTTTTTCACGCAAATCATAGTAAGCAGCTTGTGTGAGCTCGGTTCCACCATTTTGGAGGAGTGTAAAATAACATTTGATATCGGTAAATTTTATTTTGTATCCCTCAGGTGTAGTATACACTGAATCGAGAAGCAAAGTCTCAGTACCATTTGCACCGTAAACAGCCGACATATTAATTTCTAAATAATTCACCACGGGTTCTGGTTCTGGATTATCTTTTTTACAAGAAACAAGCGAAAAAAGTGAAGTTGCTACTATAAATACGTACATTCTCATACTAACAAATTTAATTCAAAAGTTTATTATTTCCTAACTTTAACACATGAGTTCAAAAAAGGATTTTAAAATGAATAAATCTAAACCGCTATTGGTCTACAGTGCCTCCGCCGGAAGTGGAAAAACTTTTCGATTGGTATTGACTTACCTCGAAATATTACTCCATTCAAATCAAGGAACGAAAAAGTTTAGATCCATTGTGGCGATGACATTTACAAATAAGGCCGCACTTGAAATGAAGAACCGCATCATCAATGGTCTTTATCAATTGGTAAACAAACACGAAGAAGCAAAATTCTTACAAGCTGAACTCATAAAAAAACTGGAGATTACAGAGGATGAATTGCAACAAAGAGCATCAATTGCTTTTAGAGAAATCCTCCATAACTATGAAGATTTTCAGGTCTCGACAATTGATAAATTCAACCTTAAGCTTATACGTTCTTTTAGCAGAGATTTGGATATCTCCGGAGATTTCGATGTGATCATGAATGAAAAGGACTTATTGGAGGAAGTAATTGAATTGTTGATGAGCAAAATCGGATTGCCTGATGAACAAAACCTCACCAACCTTCTTCATTTTTATGCCTTGTCTAATTTGGAAGATGGTGAAAAATGGAATTTTAAAGATAAATTAATTGATTTTGCCAGCATTATTGGTAACGAAAAATACAGTGGATTATTGGCTCAACTGCAAACCATTGATTTTTCTACCGATGAATTTAAAAAACTCAAATCTCAATTACGCCAAATGGACCTTGAGATGGTTTCAAAATGTCGAGAAGTTTATACCTACTTTTCAAGTTTTAATTATACTCCTGCCGATTTATATGAAAAATCGAATTCGTATAACGATTTTATGAAATTAGCAGAAATAAATCGCTTTCCGAATTTCGATAGAGACAAAGGAAGTTTCCTCGGTAAATCAATTATTAAAGCTTGTAAGAAAAATGAAGAGTCACCAAAATTTGATGTGTACCTGTCTCGGCAATTGTTGGCATTAAACGAACGGTATTTATCCTTAATGCCGCAATATCAGTTACTAAGTAAATACAAAGAGCACTTCTTCAATATGGCGCTTTTACAGGAAATCTCTTCAGCTCTTGCGTCCTTGAAAAAAGACCAGCAATTGATTAGAATTTCAGACTTCAACCAACTGATTGGTTCACTAGTTCAAGGAGAAGAAGCTCCTTATATTTATGAGCGTCTGGGTACGCGATTGCATCATTTCCTTTTGGATGAATTTCAAGATACGTCGCGCCTGCAATGGTTAAACTTAATACCACTGTTACACGAGTCAATTGGACATGAACATCAAAATCTCATTGTTGGAGACCCAAAACAATCGATATACAGGTTTAACAATGGTAAAGCAGAACAATTTGTCTCGTTACCTAGCTTGTATAATCCTGAAAAAAATCCTTCCACAGCATTAAAGTCCGCCTATTTTGAAAAAATGGGTGAATTGAAAAATCTAGATGTAAATTTCAGATCTAGCAAGGAAATCGTTGCCTTTAATAATAATTTTTTCGGTCTACTTAAGGAAAAAATGTCGTCAAAAGCTGCCGATTTTTACGCGAGTTTTACTCAAAAAATAAACTCTGAACATTCAGGTTTGGTCGAAATAAACTCACGAAAGAATGCGCTAAAAAACGATGAACTCTACCCTTTAATTCAAAATAAAATTGATGAGTGTATTGAAGATGGTTTTAAACTTGGTGACATTGCTATTTTAACAGAAAAAAATGCACAAGGAAACAATATTGCGAATTATCTTACGGAACAGGGATATGCAGTTGTTTCCTCAGATTCTCTTCTCGTTCAACATAATCTGAAGATTAAATTGGTGATTTCTTATCTCAAAAGAAGGGTTAAACCAAACAACGAAACAGAAGCAAAGCGATTCGCAGAGACTTTTTTAAGACTAAAGCATGAAGAAGATTACCTTCCGCTCTACCTTTCCTTTTTCGATAAAGAAATTTTACACAAAGGAAAATCTATTAAAGTGTTTAATGATTCTAAATTTATTTCCACCTATTTTAACGACAGCGCTAATTTTTTTGTAACCTATGAAAGTGTTTATGACTTGGTATTGCAGTTTATAAAATCTATGAATTGGATAGAGGAAGAAGATCCATATGTTCATCATCTATTAGACTTTATATATGAATTTCAATTGACAAACGAAGGTGATATCCGATACTTTCTTGATTATTATGACTTAAAAAAAGAAAAATTAGCACTGGTATTACCAGAAACAGATCGCGCAATAAACATTATGTCTATTCATAAATCAAAGGGTTTAGAGTTTCCTGTGGTCATTTTACCATTTCTAAATTTTGATACCGGCATAAAATCAGGAAGTAAATATTTGGTTGAGGCAGATGATAAAATTCTCTACACCGCCTTATCCAAAGATTCGCCGGTGGATTGTCTTAAAGAAATGGCTAAGGAAGAACTTGAGTTAATCGCCTTGGACAAGATAAACTTATTGTATGTGGCGTTGACAAGACCTGAATTCAGGCTTTATGGTTTTAATGAATACAGTAGTGAGGGACTGGGATCGACCATACATGAATGTTTGCAGCAAATATCTAATCCTGCAAGCACTTCTGATGACCTCAACTTTAAATCAGGTGGTCGACAATTAAAACCAATCTCTCAAAAAAAGAAACGCAGAGAGGTATCGTTTTTTCATCCTTCACCTTTAAGTGATCGTTTGTGGTATCCTGATATCGTATTTCAAAAGCAACGAGAGGAACTTGTTCCTTCTGCTATTCAATATGGAAATGCCTTTCATCTTGTAATTTCTGAGGTAGAAACATCAATAGAATTGACTGAGGTCGTGGAGAGAATAATTGAAAATGGAGAGATTGAGGCTTCATTTAAGGAACGTTTAATTCATGATGCTCACGTATTTTTGCAGAAAGCCGATGATTTAGGACTAAGTCGATCTCTTGTTGAAACCTTAAACGAAACTGATATTTTAGCAGACGAGAACATATTAATTCGACCAGATAAAATTTGGGTTAGCCAGAAAGACGTTAATGTTATAGAAATTAAAACCGGTATAGCTAAGCCCTCGCATGTATCGCAACTTAAAATGTATCAACGTGCATTGGAACAAATTTTCACAAAACCCGTGAATGCCTATTTGTATTATGTCACTTCTAAAGAATTTTTACCTGTCTAAACAAGTGCACTTCTTTCTTGTGCAAATTTCAAAAAGGTATAAATAATCGGATGTGGAATATCTCGCGTAGAAGAAATCTGAGGACAGAAAGAACAGGCTAGAAAAAATGGGTGATTGGATAAACTTAATATTTCCGGATCGTCAAATTGATTAGTTGCCTCAACATCAATAAAAGCCTCCTTCATTTGGTTGAGCAACTGAGGATAAAGGCTAAAACGAGAAGAGGTCAATTCAACATTGCTGAAATTTTCATACAAACGCTCAAATGTTTTTGTTTTTGGAACTATACTCACTCTTTCAAAATTTGCTCCAGATACCAAATTCTCAGAAATCAATTTTTCACCATACGGATTAAGCTGATGTAAGTTTATTAAGTATTCTATGAATAACCGATATGCATCTCCTGTAACAAGTATTGGAATCTGTTGATCAATAAACAAACGAAATACTCCGTTCAGAAAAAATACATTTTGATAAGGTCCTGGCGCAATCCAAATACCATCGAATTGATCGAAATAAATAGGTTTGTATTGAACGGCTTCGTTGATTTTAATCCAATAATAATTAACCTCAACTTCCAGAAAATCAGCACTGTGATCTAGTGAAAGATTCGTTGCGTGATGCGAATTATAGGTAAAATTATAGTCTCCAATTATCGCTATTTTCAACGAATCACTCATATGTAAGTGAGTTAATTAACGTTTAAACCAACCCTTGAACTTGCAATTGTTCAAGGTTAAACTCAACAAGCCTTGGTTTGGATCTTGTCGAAATACAGTCACATTGAAAGCGCACTCAAAAATGGAGTAGTCACCTGAGTTATCAGAAGCTTGTTTCAAGGTTGTAAACGTTACAAATCCAGGTGCATCTGCTGTTGATGTCTCCCAACGATCTCCATTTGAATCCCAATATTCAATTTGAACTCCTGGCGTAGCACCTGTCATATCACCTATGTTCTTAAGTGGAACTTGAACCCCAGAGTTGGTAGAGTGAAAGTCATTGAACATTGTCAGCGTTGGAGATCCTGAAACTCCCGCATCCCATTGCTGTGGGCCGAATGTGATTTTAACTTTTTGCGATTGTTGTACTGAGGAAATTTCAGCAGTGTAAAGAACATTCGATAATGTTGGTGAAGGGTTATTGAATATTTGATTAAAGTTATAACAATTATACCCTATAACATTTTGCGTATATTCTGTTTGTGTTCCGTTTATGTAACCAAAGAAATTACAATTCAAGTCTACTGTACTTGTTGGAGGAGGAATCACCTCATGTTTTATACAAGAATTGAAAATAGTTATCAATGAAATAGATAACAATAAACTGAATAGTACTTTCATAATTTAATCAATTAGTAAACAAATGTAAGTTATAAACGAATAATTTCCAAAAAAGATGCTTTTAATGCCTAAAACTTGATTGGCTGATAAAATTGAGATAATGATTCCATGTTTCAATTTCCGTTTTTTGGTAACCTAATTCCATTAATTCAAACCATTCTAAATTGACGTTTTTAGTCGTTTTGGTACCTGTGTAACATTCAAGATTTTCATGGTTCCAATCTTTTTCGGTCAGGTTCGAAATATCGTCGACATGACCAGGTTTTAATTTAATCCAAATTGCAGTAAGGGTTTCATTTTCTTTCTTTACAAGGTGAATTAGTTTCGGTGAATTGAGGATTAGGTAATTGCTGTTGGAAATGATTTGATCAAAAACTGTTTTACTGAAAAGTTCAACTACCTCTCTTGCCTTAGCTGGATCTTCTCTATTTAAATTCAACCAATCTTCAGAAAATAAATTATTGACAATTAAAAATGCTTTAAATTCATCTTCCAAGAGATTCAATTCCTCGTCGCTCAAGCACCTGTATGGATTCACAACTTATTGTCCGAATTTTTTAACTTGAAATGAGATGTCTAAAACTTCCGTAACCTCTTGGTCTGTAATGGCTTGTTCAATAATGTATTTGTATTTACCGATAAATGGTACTTTGCCACGTTTCACTAAATATTTGTTTTCAATTATTGTTCCGGTTTTATCTCCAATCCATGAACCATCGGGGTTTGCAATAGGAATTTCATGTCGAGTGCGGTAAGAAGGGCCAAAAGGAGGAATTTCTTCAACGTAAATGAACAAATTACTGTATTTGTAATCCGTTGTATTTCTCAAGGTGATAAAAAAATCAAATACACTTACCGTATCTGATAATTCTAATTCAAAACTCGGTTTTACTTTCTGATCCCATTTGTTTTCTGAGAAAGAATAAGCACCAACTGGAATTTCATCACTCTGACAACCCAGAAAAAGCAAGACCGAGACCATTATCAATCCAAACGTTTTCATGAAGGATTTGAATTTTGATTTGTGTTATTTTTCTTCTTTTTGTTTCTGTTTTTATTATTCGTTTTTTTAGAAAAGGATTTTTCAAATCTATTCACGCTATCTTGTCCAACAACATTTGAATAGCCAATTTCAACTTCTTTCTCAACCTTTTCTATAAAATCATTTAAGTCCTTGGGTTTTTTGCCTTCTTTGTTCAATTTCGCAATTTCCTTAACGCGCTCGGGTGAAAGTGCAATTAATCCAGTTTCACCTTGATAGCCATACCACATTAATCGTTTAAAAACATCCGTTTTAAAGTGATACGCATCTCCTTTTTCAGTTTGAAGTTTGTTGTCATTTTTTGGGAAAGACTTGATGGCATCCAAGTAACTGTCCAACTCATAATTTAAACAACACTTTAATTTTCCACATTGACCAGCCAGTTTTTGAGGATTCAACGACAATTGCTGGTATCTTGCTGCTGAGGTAGAGACGGACCTGAAATCGGTCAACCAAGTGGTGCAACATAACTCTCTTCCACAAGAGCCAATTCCACCAAGTCGAGAAGCTTCCTGACGAGAACCAATTTGTCGCATTTCAATTCTTACCTTAAAATGATCGGCCATGTCTTTTATCAACTGACGAAAATCTACTCTTCCTTCCGCAGTATAATAAAAAGTTGCTTTCGATAAATCTCCTTGGTATTCTACATCCGAAATTTTCATTTCTAAATTCAAATTGAGCGCCAAGGTTCTTGCCTTGTACATAAGCTCTTTCTCCAGGGATCTACCTTTAATCCATTTATCAATTTCTTCTTGGTTTGCAATTCTTAATATCTTTCGAATCTCCAGAGGCTTAAGATTGGGAGACTTTTTCTTCACTTGAATTCTTGCCAATTCACCGGTTACAGATACTACACCAACATCATACCCTGGTGAAGTTTCAACAATAACAATATCTCCTGCGTAGAGCGCTAATTGTGAGGCATTTCTGTAAAAACTTTTTCTAGAGTTCTTAAACCTAACCTCCACAATATCATAAGGTTGTTGACCGGCCGGTAACGCTATATTTGCTAACCAGTCGTATACCTCTAACTTATCACATCCACCACTGCTGCAAGTCCCGTTGTTTTTACACCCTTTCGGTGTTCCATCTGATGCGGTACTGCAATTTGCACATCCCATACTTTCTAACTATTTTTTGTAAATTTAATGAAATTTCCTGCTTTAAACTTTCCTAACCCAAATGAATGTAGCGCATCGTTTGAAAGCAAAGTTGTGTAAACATAATTTTTGTATTTGCATTCCGATCTAAATGATAATAGGTATCGTCAAGTAAAGAGATAAATTCGCGAATATTTTTTCCCGTAATAAATGGCGCAAAATTTTTCAGAAAAACCTTTTCTTCACTTGATGCACGTATCATTTCTTCTCCCATGTAGTTTTGAAGTAAACTTTGACGGAACATATGCAAGGCATATTGAATGAATAACTTTTGGGTTTCTTTACCATCTTGCGACACTTCCTCAGCCCAAGCCAACATCTGAATCACATCTTTTTTATAGCAAACCCTCATCAATTGAATAAATCGTTCCCGATGCAATTGCTTCAAATCATTTTCTTCTGCCAATTCCTTCGCTTTTATAAAATTTCCTTCAGAAAAAGCAGAAATAGAATCAGCCTGTGCACTGTTCTTGGAAAAATTGGACCTTAAAAATGAACTTAAATCATCTAAATCAATCCTTGGAACAAGTATTTTTTGTGTTCTACTCTGAATAGTTACCAAAAGTTTTTCTGGTGATTCCGCTACCAATATAAACAAGGTATTGCTGGGTGGTTCTTCTAAAATCTTTAATAATTTATTCGAACACTGATCATTCATTTCATCAGCCAACCAAATCAGCATAACTTTGAATCCACCTTCAAATGATTTTAGGCTTAATTTTCGTAATATTTCTTTACTTTCTTCAACCGATATGATCGGTTTTCTACCCTTAGAATCAATGCGATTCGTCCATTCAAATAAATCAAAATATGGATTATCCAACACTTGTTTGCGCCAATCCGAAATGAATACATCGGACGTTTTTCCTATCGACTGCACAACAGGAAAACTGAAATGAAGATCAGGATGCTGTAAATCTTGTACTTTTTTACATGCATGACACTCTCCACAACTATCATCGTTTCGTTTGTTCTCACAAAAGAGATATTGAATAAAGCCTAATGCTAGTGGCAATGCGCCATATCCGGGTTCACCATAAAACAATTGAGCATGACTAATCTTTCCACTCTGAACCTCTTGAATGAGTAAGTTCTTCAGGTGTTGTTGACCGATAACGGATGAAAATTGCACCTTCAAAAATACACTTTTTCCCGCTACGAAAGAGGACTATTATTGTTTTCCTTTAATAACAATAACAATTTCACCTTTGACATCATTCTTGTCAAAATAGGCGCTAACCTCGGCAAGCGTGCCTCGATGAAAAGTTTCAAACTTCTTACTTATTTCGCGTACAACACATATTTCTCGATTAGGATCAAAATCAACCTTCATTTGTTCTAGGCATTTTTTCAATCGATGAGGAGATTCATATAAGACAATTGTTCTATCTTCCTCAGAGAGTCTTTTTAAAATGGTCATTCTGCCTTTTTTGTGTGGGAGAAATCCTTCAAATACAAATCGATCACAAGGAAAACCACTACCCACCAGTGCAGGGATTAGAGCAGTAGGTCCGGGTAGACATTCCACTTCAATTCCTTCTTTCAGGCACTCTCTCACTAAAAGAAATCCCGGATCTGAAATTCCTGGTGTGCCGGCATCTGAAACCAATACCGAAATATTATTTTGTGAAATAATCTCAAGAGTTTTCACCAGAGTTTTGTGCTCGTTGTGTGCATGAAACGAAAAGGTTTTCTTTTGTATTTCAAAATGATCCAGCAATTTCTTGGTGACTCTTGTATCTTCAGCAAACAAACAGTCACATGCCTTCAGCACGTTTAACGCACGAAGCGTAATGTCTTCTAAATTTCCGATTGGAGTAGGTACAAGAATTAGTTTTCCCATTTTATCCAAATACGTTACGAACGACTTCTTCTATTTTACTGCAATGAATGATTTGAATCTGCCTATTTTTTTCGATTTTCTCTTTACTCTGGCGTGAAACAATAATTTTTTCATAACCCAATTTTTCAGCTTCCGCTACCCTGCTTTCTAGGCGTTGAACTTGTCTAAGCTCACCAGAAAGTCCAATTTCGGCAGCGAAAGTAATGGTTTTTGGAATTGCCAAATCTGCATTTGAAGACAATACTGCCATTGCAACGGCTAAATCTGTGGCAGGGTCGTCCACCTTTATCCCTCCTGCAATATTTAGGAAAACATCTTTTGAAGCTAATTTAAAGCCACACCTCTTCTCAAGTACCGCCAGAAGCATATTCAATCGCTTCGCATCAAATCCAGTTGAAGAGCGTTGAGGCGTTCCATATGCTGCAGTTGAAACCAATGCTTGCACTTCAATTTGAAGTGGTCGTAACCCTTCAATTGTAGACGCAATAGCTATTCCACTCAATTGCTGATTATCTTGATTAATAAGTAATTCAGAAGGGTTTTCTACAGCACGTAATCCTGCTCCCAACATTTCATAAATACCAAGTTCATTTGTCGACCCAAAACGATTTTTAGTAGTCCTTAACAAACGATATAGGTGGTTTCGGTCTCCTTCAAATTGTAAAACGGTATCTACCATATGCTCAAGCACCTTTGGTCCAGCTATTGACCCATCTTTTGTAATGTGTCCGATAAGAAAAACAGGAGTTCCCGATTGTTTTGCATAACGCAATAATTGAGCTGTACATTCACGAACTTGCGAAATACTTCCTGGAGAACTTTCGAGGTTACCATCAAACAAGGTTTGAATTGAATCGATTACTAATAATTCAGGTTTGATCTCATGAGCATAAGTAAGAATTGTGTTTAAATTTGTCTCTGGTAATAAATAACAATCTTGATTTTTAATACCTATTCTGTCTGCTCGCATTCTAATTTGCTTGTCACTCTCCTCTCCCGACACATACAATACTTTCCTTTGTTCAAGAACTGCAATTTGAAGCAACAAGGTACTTTTACCAATCCCAGGTTCACCACCCAAGAGTAAAATTGATCCTGGTACCAATCCACCACCCAAAAGTGTATTTAGTTCTTTGTCTTCAAATTGTAAGCGAAACTCTTCTGATTGCTCCACTTCTTGAATTAACGTAGGCTTACTTTTTTGATCAGAAACTGAAAATGCTTTTACCCCTGAATTCTTTTCAATTTTTTCTTCGACAAATGAAGTCCAACTTTGACACGAAGGACATTTTCCTAACCATTTAGGAGTTTCATAGCCACATTCTTGGCAGAAAAAAGCAGATTTAACTTTAGACATTTCACCGGTAAAGATACCGATTCAAAAGGAATATGAGAACTTAATATTTAGTCCAAAATGAAATTTATTTGGAGAAGGTCCATTAAGTTCTCCCTGTTGATCGATGCTGCTTCGTTTGAAGGTGAAACCTAAATTTCCAGACATATCGAAATTAAAATTTTCATCAACATGAAAAATATATCCCAAACCCATTCTTGGCGTTACTCTTTGCTCATTTTCCTTGGTATCTGGCATGACAATTTCAGAACTCGAATAACGATAATTACGGTACTTTATTTCTCCTGTAACAAAAAGCAAATCTAAGGCTGAAACTGGATAATATCGGATTCCGGCAGCTAATGAATAGCCAGGAAGGGATGTTTTTTCTTCTGCAGTACTAATTTCATAGAAAAAGTTCTCTGCATAGTCGCGAGTCAAAATACCTAAATCAATTTCTCCACTTACTTTTTTTGATATAAGTCTTTCATATCCGAACAAAAAATCTCCTTTAAAAAGACTTGTAAATCCAAGTTTTACTTGTTGATTATGCCGACTCATTCCTTGTCCATTCACCAAAGTCAACGTTAGAAGACACATTAATATTGTCAAAATAAACCGCATAGTATGGTATACTATTGAATTACCATAAAGTTGCTTAATGAGAAAAAAAATAAAAAAATTTAAAGTTTTGATTGATATGAAAACAAAAAATATAATTTTGCCCACTGAACAAGTCATTACGGTATGTCGAAAAGAAGAGCAATAATTAGTTACGATAAACTATCAATCGAACAGAAGAAACAAATCCTTCGCGATTTCCCTGATGGATACATAAACCATTTAACAACGATCAAGACTCCAACAGGCGAAATATTGGATGCATTGATATGGGAAACAGAAGAAGTCATTTATCTTGTCAAGATCAACAAAATTATGCCGAAAGCAAAACCTGTTGTTGATGAAGAAGAGGAAGAATTTGAAGATGACTTTGATAAAATTCCATTAGATAAAGACGATATGGATGATGAGGGAGACGAAGAAGAAGAGGATGATTACGATCAACCAGAAGAGGATGATGAGGAAGAAGAAGATTAATTCATTCGTACCAAAATTATCTATACTCCTTTTCTTTATTAGTACCTTTTGGCTCACTTGGGTATTTTCTCAAAATAAGGTTATTTACAAATATGCTGTCTATTTCGTGGACAAGGACCTGAGTAAATTATCTACTCCCTCAGCTTTGCTTAGCAGGAAGACCTTAGAAAAAAGAAAAAAATTAGGCATTGCTATCGGCAAAGATGATTTACCTGTAAATCCCAATTATATTCAGCAAATTTTAACCGTGAGAGGTGACATTTCCTTACACGGTTCTTCAAAATGGAAAAATTGTATCGTTATTGAATCGTTGGACAGTATTCCAAGCTCAAGTTTTGAGAAATTTTCTTTTGTTCAGTCTTCATCCTGTATTTTTAAAGGAAAAGAACCAAAGTCAACTTCGTCACGTCAAGTAACGATTCCATCTTACACTAAATCGGATAAATTAACACCAGGAATATTGAAGAAGTCGGATTACGGGCAGACTCAAGTTCAGTCGTCTATGTTGAATTTACCATTTCTACACAATAAAAAATTATGGGGTCAAAAAATTCATGTTGCCGTTTTCGATGGAGGATTTCAAAATGTTGATACAATTCAATCTTTCAAACATTTATATGCCGGTAACCGAATTTTACATGTTTATGATTATGCCTCTAGAGAAAAGGATGTTTACGGCGACGGTGATCACGGCACAAGAGTTTTAGCTTGTATGGCGGGGTATGTAAAAGGCAAATACCTTGGAAATGCACCACTAGCGTTCTATTCACTTTTCAGAACAGAAGACGCTAATACAGAAACTATTGTGGAGGAATACAATTGGTTATTTGCAGCAGAATTTTGTGATAGTGCAGGAGTTGATGTAATTAATAGCTCTCTGGGTTATACAAAGTTTGACAAAGATCAACCCACTGATTATTCGTATAATTTTTCAAAATTAAATGGTAAAACCGGTATAGCAAGTTTTGCTGCAAATATGGCTTCATCAAAAGGAATTTTAGTTTGTAATAGTGCTGGCAACTCAGGAAATGACAGTTGGAAATTCATTGGAGTTCCTGCAGATGCCGATGGAATTTTTAGTGTTGGAGCGGTGGATAAATCAAAAAATAAAGCCGGGTTTAGTTCGTTTGGTCCAACATCCGATAACCGCGTTAAACCTACTATTTGTGCGATGGGAGTGAATGCTTCGGTAATATCAGGAGCAGGAAGAATCACAAGCTCTAACGGCACATCTTTCAGTAGCCCGATATTCTGTAGCGCATTGGTTTGTCTTTATCAGAAATTCCCCTCACTTCCTCCATCAAATTTTATTCAGGCAATACAGTCATCCGCGAGTAATTCTTCAAATCCAAATGCCAGTATTGGCTATGGTATCCCTGATTTTGAAAAGGCATTCAATTACCTTTCTAATCGCCCCAAATAATTCTCAACTTAGTTTTCGATTATTGTTTATCTTTGATTGATAATCCAATTCATGGCGAAAACAGTTTCTCAACTAATTCTCGATTCCCCAAAAGTAGACAAGCTAGGGGTTGAAGAGCGTGTCGCGCGTATTCAAACCAGAAGTTTGAAAGGCCCATCCAAAACACAGGGATTGAAAATGGCATTGAGTATGATTGACCTTACCACACTGGAAGGAAAAGACACACCAGGAAAAGTCCGCCAAATGTGTTACAAAGCACATCATCTACACGATTCAATTTCTGACTTACCCTCTGTTGCCGCAGTATGCGTTTACCCATCCATGGTTAAATTCGCTAAAAAAGAACTGCGCCACACGAATGTTAAGGTTGCATCTGTATCTACGGCTTTTCCATCCGGGCAAGCACCGTTAGATGTGAAAATTTTAGATACCAAATTTGCAGTTAGCGAAGGTGCTGATGAGATTGATATGGTGATTTCAAGAGGAAAGTTCCTACAAGGTGAATTCCAGTATGTTTTTGATGAAATCGCTCAAATAAAAGAGGCTTGTGGAAAAGCACGCTTAAAGGTTATCCTTGAAACAGGAGAACTTACAACTTTAGATAATGTGCGTTTGGCATCGGATATTGCCATTCATGCAGGAGCTGATTTTATAAAAACATCAACCGGTAAAATTCAACCTGCTGCGACTATGCAAGTCACCTACACCATGCTTATGGCCATTCAGGATTATTTTGATGAAACAGGAATAATGATAGGCATGAAGCCCGCTGGAGGAATTTCTACCTCAAAATTAGCCTTGCACAATTTGCTTATGGTTAAAGAAGTTTTAGGTGAAGAATGGCTAACAAATCAGTGGTTTAGATTTGGAGCAAGTAGTTTAGCAAACGATGTACTCATGCAGCTAATTAAAATTGAAAGTGGTTATTACGCATCACCGGATTATGTATCAATAGATTAATGGAGCAATGAACAAAAAAGAAAAATGGCCCTTATCGCCTTCGTTAGAAGGTACTCAACATATTTCTCTACAAAATCAATACAACCTTTACATTGATGGAAAGTGGGTAGAGCCTTCAAGTGGCGTTTATTTTTCAACCACAAATCCAGCAGATGAATGTCATTTGGCTTCAATTGCTCATGCCAATGAAAAAGATGTGGACAATGCTGTGAAAGCAGCCCGAAAAGCATTTCCTTCTTGGTCTAAATTACCCGCTTCAGAGCGCGCGAAATATATTTTCAGAATTGCACGTATTATGCAAGAGAAAGCCCGAGAACTTGCTGTTATCGAAACGCTTGATGGAGGCAAACCCATTCGTGAATCGCGCGATATTGATGTTCCATTAGCTTGCAACCATTTTTTCTATTACGCTGGATGGGCAGATAAACTAGCATATGCTTTTCCGAATCGTAAAATAGAACCATTGGGAGTTGCTGCTCAAATCATCCCGTGGAATTTTCCTCTTTTGATGGCTGCTTGGAAGATTGCTCCTGCACTCGCAACAGGAAATACCGTAGTGTTAAAACCTGCTGAGTCTACATCACTGACCGCTCTAAAGTTAGCTGAAATCATAGATGAAGCTGGTTTACCCAAAGGAGTAGTAAATATCATTACAGGTTTTGGTGATACCGGAGCCGCAATGGTAAACCACCCAGATGTTGATAAAATTGCATTTACAGGTTCCACACACGTCGGGAAAATTATTCAAAAATCCATCGCTGGAACATCAAAAAAAGCAACCTTGGAACTCGGTGGTAAATCGGCGAATATTATATTTGACGATGCGCCAATTGATCAAGCCGTTGAAGGGATTGTGAATGGAATTTTCTTCAACCAAGGACACGTATGTTGCGCAGGTTCGCGGCTGTTCGTACAGGAAAACATTGCCGATAAAGTGATAAGAAAACTAAAACTTCGCTTGAAAAGTTTATACGTTGGAAACCCCTTGGATAAGAATACCGATATTGGCGCGATCAATTCAAAAGAGCAGTTGGAAACTATTGAGTCTTATATTGAAATAGGGAAAAAAGAAGGTGCGGAAATATACCAACCCGCGTGCGATATTCCTAAAAAAGGCTACTACTGTCCTCCAACACTTTTTTTAAATGTGGCGCAGTCGCATAGAATTGTGCAGGAAGAGATTTTTGGACCCGTATTAACTATTCAAACTTTTCGAACCGTAGACGAAGTTATACAAAAAGCAAATAATTCACCTTACGGTTTGGCTGCTGGTGTTTGGACGGATAAAGGATCTCGAATTTTCAACCTAACTACGAAATTAAAAGCTGGGGTTGTTTGGGCAAATACTTACAATAAGTTTGACCCAACTTCTCCTTTTGGGGGATACAAAGAAAGTGGTTTTGGACGCGAAGGTGGAGTCCATGGATTGGCTGCATACGTTAAATTAAGCTAAGCATTATGAAAAGGGTTGAAATTTTGAAAACGTATAAAATATTTGTGGGAGGGCAATTTCCACGGACTGAAAGCGGAAGGTATTATATTGTTAAAAATCCTGAAGGAAAAAGTCTCGCAAATGCTTGTCTTTGTTCTAGGAAAGATGTTCGAAACGCAGTTGTTGCGGCGAGAAAAGCACAAGGAGCATGGGCAGAAAGATCTGCTTTCAATCGAGGCCAGATTTTATATCGAATTGCTGAAATGTTGGAAGGTCGTAAAGCTCAGTTTTTGGAAGAGCTATTGAAACAAGGACAAAGCAAAAAAGAAGCACTACGAGAAGTTGATTTGGCTATTGAACGTTTGGTGTATTATGCCGGTTGGTGTGATAAATACAACCAAATAATTAGTACCGTAAATCCAGTTTCTAGTTCGCATTTTAATTTCTCTAGTTGTGAACCTATGGGGGTTGTTGGAATAATTCCAGATCAAAAATCTCGGCTAATAGGACTTATTTCACTTCTAGCTCCAGTCATTGCCGGAGGAAATACAGCAGTTATTTTGGCTTCTGCAGAATATCCTCTTTGCGCAGTTACATTTGCTGAGGTGGTACATGCTTCAGATGTACCGAGTGGAGTGGTAAATATACTGACAGGACCACTTCAAGAAACAGCACCAACATTATCTTCACACATGGATGTAAACGCAATTGTCACATCAAATGCAGAAAAGGAACTAAATACCCCTCTTCAATTGGCCGCAGTCGATAATTTAAAACGATTTTTCGATTACCAAAAAAATTGGAATGACGCGAATGCGCAAGGATTGCACTTCATCGGAGATTTGCAAGAAATCAAAACAACTTGGCATCCGATTGAACAAATTGGCGGGGCGACAAGTTCCTACTAGCGATTTTCACAATTGTTCGTGCAATACTTCTAATTTTTCTCAAGTTAGGTAGCTGATCTTCCTTTATTTTCGTAACATGATATTTAAACGATCAGACGATTTCGCTAAACGAGGATTGAGAACCAATTATGTATCAACTATTTTTGGTATTTCATTAGTACTGTTTATGATTGGTGTGGTTCTGGGAAGTGTTATTTTACTCCATGATGTTGAAACGCAATTTAAAGAAAATCTTCAAGGAGACGTTTTCTTTTTGCCTACCTATAATGATGCGGATATTAAACAGATTGAATTGGAAATGAAATCTTGGGAGGAGTTGCAAGAAGTTTTTTTTGTTTCCCCTCAACGCGCAATGGATGAGTTATTTGATGAATCTCAATTAACGGATCAAACAATTTTAGACATAGATTCGACTTTTCTAATTCCATCCTCAATTGGCTTTAAACCAAAAGCAGAATTTGCAACCCTAGAGGGTATGGAGAAAATTGAAAATAAAATCAAACAAGCCTATCCGAAGCAAGTGGAAAGTGTAAACTACGATAAAGAGAGTATTGAGAGTTTAGATAGAGGATTTAATCAATTTACCTTTGTTTTTATGTTAATTACCGCTTTATTGATTTTAATTGCGGTTGCATTAATAAACAATACCATCCGTTTATCTATTTATTCCAAACGTTTCACAATCAAAACCATGCAACTAGTAGGAGCAACGGGAGGATTTATTCGAAAACCTTTTATAATTCAAGCAATAGTTCAAGGTCTCGTTTCAAGCTTAATAGGTCTTTCCTTAACGATGACAATATTTTACGCCTTAGATAACACCATTGATACGGTCGACCTCACGTATAGTTTATCTTCATTCTTGTTACTTTCACTTGGGGTTTTCACTTTTGGATTATTTCTAACGATAATATCTACTTGGTTTGCTTTAAACAACTATCTTCGTAAGAAATTAGACGATTTATACTGATTTGAGATAAGCATAAAGAGTTTTTCTTTTGAATATTGATGCATAAAACACTTTTGCTATTCCATAAGACCAGTAAAAAACAAATTATAATTATATGAAAAATCCTATCGATCATTTTGGTTTTCATCCTGAAAATTACCGCTTGTTATTTATCGGATTAGCAATAAATGTGCTTGGATATATTTTAATGATAGGTGGTGGTGCAGACGACCCTTCTCAATTTGACGGAGACGCTTTATTCAGCCATGTGCGTATTACGCTTGCTCCGATGCTTATCGTTATCGGATATGGGATAATGATTTATGCAATAATGAAAAAACCGAAAAAAGAAGAAAATCAAGAATCTTCAGATTCAACTTCTGCTAAAAATTCGAACAAAAAGTAATTTTCAATGACAATTATTGAATCCATTGTTTTAGCCATCATAGAAGGCCTTACCGAGTTTTTACCTATATCTTCAACGGCACATATGATTTTTGCGAGTTCCATAATGGGAAACGAAGGAGATGAATTTGTGAAAATGTTTCAAGTATCCATTCAATTCGGAGCTATTTTAGCTGTAGTATGGCTTTTCTGGAAAAAATTTATGGATTTTAAATCTCTTAACTTTTACATCAAATTAGCAATTGCAGTTATTCCTGCTCTCGTTCTTGGTAAATTATTCGATGATAAAATTGAGGAAGTTTTGGAAAAGCCTGTCCCAATTGCGATTGCTTTAATTGTTGGTGGTGTTATTCTTTTATTCATTGACGGTGTTTTCAAGCAACAAAAAATCAACGATGAAGAAGCCATTTCAACTAAAAAAGCACTGATTATCGGATTTTGGCAATGTTTAGCTATGATGCCAGGAACGAGCAGAGCTGCGGCTTCAATAATTGGAGGGATGCAGCAAGGACTTACAAGAAAAATGGCGGCTGAATTTAGTTTTTTCTTGGCGGTTCCCACCATGTTGGCTGTTACGATGTATAGTATATTTTTAAAGGATTGGAAAATAGGTAACACTGAGTATAAAGGGTTTGAAATGATTGTCTCTAACCAAGAACACCTGATAATGTTTATTTTGGGAAATTGCGTTGCATTCATTGTAGCGGTCTTTGCCATTAAATTTTTTATTGGGCTCATTCAAAAGTTCGGTTTCCGTATTTGGGGATGGTACCGCATTGTGGTAGGATGCGGATTATTAATGTATTTTATGTGATGGATTTTCTATCGGGAGAAACCATTCTTGTAGACAAACCATTTGGATGGACTTCTTTTGATGTCGTCAATAAAATTCGTTGGAATCTTAAGCAAAAGCTCAAAATCAAAAAAATAAAAGTTGGACATGCTGGAACTTTAGATCCACTGGCCACGGGACTTCTTGTAATCTGTACAGGTAAGAACACCAAAAAAATTGAGCAACTTACTGGAGCTCCCAAATCGTATACTGGGACCATTTTACTCGGGAAAACTACCCCTTCTTATGACTTGGAAACAGAATATGATTCTATTCAAGATACGAGTTCGGTGAGCCTTGAGCATATTGAACAAGTTCGAAAAGGGTTCGTAGGAATTCAGCAACAAATACCACCTGTATTTTCTGCAAAACAAATTGATGGTAAAAGAGCATACGATTACGCGAGAGCTGGGAAAAGTATAGAAATGAAAGCGAATGAAATTGAAATTTCATCATTCAAACTTCATGTGGATCGTTTCCCTGAGATTGACTTTGAAATTAATTGTTCCAAAGGAACATATATACGTTCGATAGCTTCCGATTTTGGTAAAAATTTAGGTTGTGGAGGTACTTTAATTTCGTTGAGAAGAATCTCATCTGGTGAACTTTCCATTAAGGATGCAAAAACAGTTGACGAATGGTTGAAAATCATTCAAGAAATGTGACTAGCCTTCTCTTTTTAAAAAAAGTATTGTATCTTTGCAACCCATTAAGTGTAGGTCTTAATGCCCCGGTGGCGGAACTGGTAGACGCGCTGGATTCAAAATCCTGTTCTTTCGGGAGTGCCGGTTCGATTCCGGCCCGGGGTACTAAAGCAGAGGAATTCCTCTGCTTTTTAATTTATGATATGCTACTTTAGTTTATAGCCTAATGAAATTCCAGGCCAAGGTATCATTCCTAATCCAGTGCCGGCTACATCAGAAAACATTTTAAATCTTCCTGCAGATCCACTTGCTATGTCGACATGTGCCATTAAATTCAACTTGGTATAAAATTGCGATCGAATTGGTTCAAAGCGATAACCAAATTGTGGCGAAATGTAATGGTACTGAATATTTCCTCCAAAATCGTTTGATAAAAGAAAAGTAAAACCTATACCAAATTCGAAAAAATGCCTCTTTTCTCCAAAAATGCATCTATACCCAAAAGGAATTCCAGTATAAAAGCCATTTCCAAATTGAAATAATTCAGGTACATAGCTAGCACCAATATAAAAACCATGGAAAACGTTTGATGATCTCGCAGGAAATAAATGCTCATAGTTGAAGGAATAACAAAATCCTTGACCGAAAAGCTCGGTATATAACTGAGGTTGCGAACGATTAAGAGACTCCCCACTTTGAGAATACAATTGAAATGTTAAGCTTAAAACCACTAAATTTATAAGAATTGACCGCATACCAGTTTCTTTCTAAACAATTACTGTTCACTTAAAGTTACAGGAGTATAGGCAAGGAAAAGAATCTTGTCAAGAAATATCTAACTTTTTGTAGTTACTTTTGAATATGAAATCGTCCAAAATTCTGTTACTCGAAGACGACATTATACTTTCGAAGGAAATTATTGAATTTCTTAAATACAAAAAACTTGATGTTGTACTTGCCGAAAATGGCAAACAATTTTGGGATTACTTCGATGAAGATCTTTTCGAACTATTGATTTTAGATGTAAATGTTCCGGATGAAAACGGAATTTCAATTTGCGAAAAAATAAGAAACCGTAATATAAGTACGCCCATTATTTTTTTAACAGCCCTTGGCGATATTTCTGATAAGGTGAAAGCTTTTGAATCAGGTGCAGATGATTACCTTACAAAACCTTTTCATTTTGAAGAACTCTTACTAAGAATCAATGCCTTATTCAAGAGAAACAAGGTGTCAGAAAATGAACGAGAAATAATTAAGTTCTCTGAATTAACAATTGATCAAACGATGAAAGAGGTTTATCGCTTGAACCATAAAATTCAATTAACTCCAAAAGAATATAAACTTCTGTTAATTCTAATAAACGCGAAAGGGCACGTATTGAGTAAGGAATTTATCGCTGAAAAACTTTGGGACTATCATATTGAAACCAACATCAATACTATTGAGGTTTATATTAATTTTCTCAGAAAAAAAATTGACTCGCCTTTTGATCAAAAATTAATTCACACGAAGGTAGGATTTGGATATTATTTGAAAAAACTATGAGTGTTAAAACCAAACTTATTATTTTAATAGGTGCACTTCTCACTTTACTATTTATTTCAAGTGCCTTCATCGTTGAATATTTATACTCAGAATTTAGGAAAGATGAATTCAAAAAAAGATTAGAAGAGAAGGCATTGACTTATGTTAAATTGCTAATCGAAGTAAAAGAGGTAGACTCTAATTTGCTTAAAATTATTGATAAAAATTCAATTGCAAAATTATACGATGAAAAACTCGTAATCTTTAATACTAATTGGTCGAAAATTTACGAATCTCCTAATTCATTAGATATTAAGCTTAATAATTTTGAAATCAGTGAATTAAAAAAAAATAAAACACTTTACAAGGAGAGTCAATCGAATGAACTAATTGGTATTTCATATCAAACCAATGGTCAAGAATACTTTGTTTTGGTTTCGGCAAACGATAAGTATGGAAAAAAGAGTTTAGATTACTTAATTGTATTATTGTTATTCTCAACAGTAATTTTAAGTATTACTGGTTGGTTATTAACAACCTATTCCGTTAAAAGATACTTAAATCCGTTGAAAAAGCTACATTCAACAGTTAGTCGTATAAATGCAAATGACTTGCATGAACGATTAAAGGAAAATAGGAACACGAACAATGAAATTGATTTACTGACGATAGAATTCAATCAATTGCTTTCAAGACTTGAAGACGCATATCAGAAGCAAAAAACCTTTACTTCCCATGCATCTCATGAACTTAAAACCCCACTTTCACGAATAATACTTCAACTTGAAAATCTCGTCAGAAATTCAACAGAGGAACAAAAATTAAAAATAAATGACATTATTCAGGATGCAGAGAATATGAGTAATCTTATTAATTCTCTGTTAATCCTCGCAAAAGTAAATTCAAATAAAACGATTGAATTCAAAAGTGAACGAATCGATGAATTAATTTTTGAGGTGCTTGAAGAACTAAAGGCTGAAATAAAAGAATTTCGCATAGAATTCTATATAGCTGAATCAGAAGCACTTTTTGATTTAATGGAAGTTTCAGTTAACAAAGAACTTTTAAAAATTGCCTTTTATAACCTTCTAAAAAACGCCTATTGTTACTCAGAAAATGGGCTTGTCATCACCAATCTTAGGATAGAAAACGAAAGATTAATTTTAGAAATCATAAACGATGGAGAAGTACTTGATGAGTCAGATCAATTAAATTTATTCTTACCATTTTCAAGAGGAAAGAATTCAATGAATATTTCAGGAGTAGGGATCGGACTTGTTATTGTGAAAAGAATTCTTGATTACCATGAATTTAAAATAAATTACAGTTCTGAAAATAATAGGAATCATTTCAACATATTATTTTAAGCTCTTTTTAAGGTTATTTTAACCTGGTTTAAAGTTCAGATGAAGACTTTTGTAGAAATATTCCATCAATGAGCAAGAACGAATTTCCAATTGAAGCCTTTATTTTCGTGGCGATCATGTTTATAGCATTTATCTTGTTATTACTTAGATTTTTCAGTATCCTATGATAACCATTTTACTCGTTACAATATTCTTATTTGGATATTGTGCAATAGTTTTTGAACACCAATTAAAAATCGACAAATTGGTCCCTTCACTTGCCATGATGTCAATATCATGGATGGTATTATCCCTAGGTTTGTCAGACCTGAATAGTTGGTTTGATCCACATCTTGGAAAGTTAATCGATATTTCATTATTAACAAATGAGGAAAAGAAGAGTCTATTAGATTCTACATTATTACATCATTTTGGGAAGACTACAGAAATTCTTGTTTTCCTTATGGGTGCAATGGTTATTGTTGAAATGATTGACAGCTTCAACGGTTTCAAAACAATTCAAAATATTATTCTAACTCGAAAGAAAAGAACTTTACTTTGGATTATTTCTTTTTTAGCCTTCTTTTTATCAGCTGTTATTGATAACTTAACCGCGACGATCGTCCTGATTACACTTCTAAGAAAATTAATTTCAGACAAGGAACTGAGATTTTGGTATTCTGGAATTATTGTAATCGCTGCCAATGCAGGTGGGGCATGGACTCCCATTGGTGATGTTACCACCACAATGTTATGGATGGCAAACCGAGTTACAACTGTAAAATTAGCAACACTCTTGTTCATTCCTTCTGTTATTGCTATGATTATTCCTGTGTTTATAGCTTCTTTTTACAAAATATTCAATGGTGATTTTGAAATTCAGAATAACGAAAAAGAGAAAAATTCATCAGGTTCATTGATGCTCAGTATTGGGCTAATATTAATTCTATCAGTTCCTATTTTCAAAACGGTTACACATCTTCCTCCATACTTAGGAATGTTATTGGCGTTGGGAATATTTGCCGTAATTGCTGAAATTAAAAGCAATAGAAATTTTACAATTACATCGATTGAATCCTCAGTTGAAAGTCCTACATTAAATGCATTAGGTAAAATAGAAATGCCTTCTATACTTTTCTTCTTAGGGATTTTAATGACCATTGCATCCATGGAATCTATGGGAATCATTTTTAAATTCGGTGATTTAATTAGAAATCAGATACCTTTAGAAGTTTTCGCAGGAGGACTCGGAGTTATTTCTTCAATCATAGATAATGTACCTCTTGTTGCTGCATCAATTGGGATGTTTTCAGAGGTGGAAATGGACGATACTATATGGCACCTAATCGCATACAGCGCAGGAACTGGTGGATCATTATTAATAATTGGTTCAGCTGCTGGTGTTGTAGCTATGGGAATGGAAAACATCAGTTTTGGTTGGTATCTTAAAAATATAAGCTTGCTTGCAGCAATAGGTTATTTTAGTGGATATATTTTTCTAGTTCTTACAACTTAAATTCATAAAATTAGAGGCTATCAATGTAAAAATCATGTTCCAATAATTCCAATTAAATTTTTGATTACCGAAAAGCATTAAACGATATAATTAAATCGAAAGTAACAAAACCCCTGTCAATTTACAGTCAGGGGTCTGTTTTTTTATTCTCCGTTAAATCATGAGTAATCAATCAAAATAATTAAAAATAAAGGTAATAGTCTAAAAACAAAAAACCCCGAGTATTCTTACGAATATCGGGGTTTAAAAAGCGGCGTCGACTTACTCTCCCACCCTCAAAAGGGCAGTACCATCAGCGCAAGCAGGCTTAACTTCTCTGTTCGGAATGGGAAGAGGTGGACCATGCTGCTATAGACACCCAAAGCTATTGACATTAGGATATTAAGATGGAAAGACATTAGGACTTTAAGAGTCGTTTCTCTTCTAGTCTTAACATCTTATTGTCTTATCGTCCTTAAGTCATAATGTCTTAAAGTCATCTAAGATATATCGGACGATTGAAGTAGTAATTTTTCGAGAAAATCAAGTTTGTAAGTCT